>CACXFJ010000090.1 GCA_902766965.1 uncultured Eubacteriales bacterium
CTTATTAGATAATGAAAAACTTATTACGTATATAACAACTTATTTCCGCATATAGCAGAATAAAGTTGCCTGACGGCAGTGAA
Source organism: uncultured Eubacteriales bacterium (assembly GCA_902766965.1). GTDB lineage: Bacteria > Bacillota > Clostridia > Christensenellales > DTU072 > CAG-1782. The sequence goes on from CACXFJ010000090.1 coordinate 84, forward strand.
GTTCAAAACCAATGGTTTTGAGTTGTGGATAGATAAAAAAGCAAGGCAGTTCGCCTTGCTCGTTTTTCTTTATTCGTGATTTCGGAAGTTAATCGTTTTCTTTATCGTCGCGTCTTTCGCTCCCCGCTTGCGCAAGCCACATCTTGAACGGCTCGGCTTTCGGCGACGGTATGGACTGAACGAGTCGTAATACCCCTTTCGTGTCGAGACAGTCGGTCTCTCTCATTTTCCCGTCGGCAGCCTTCATTTTCAACCGGTTACAATTTGTAACCAGTTCACTTCCTTCATCGGAAAGACGTTTTCGCAGAACTTTCCAATAGTTTCTTGCGTCTTGATAATCGTTATCAGTCAATACGGATACTATATCCACCACCGAAAAATACCATTCTTCTTCCTCGGCGTTCCATACCGTTCTTACTTGCTTGTTTTCAAATACTTTGATTTTGTTTTCCATACGGTTTTCCTTTATTTCAGCAGGTTTTCGGGGCGGTTAAAGTTATCTTGAATGTTTTGGAATGCGGTGCATATACGCCTGCCGTCGACAAAGCAATGACTTGCCGTTATATTGAGCAGAAAGACTATTTTTCCGTTTTCTTCCCTGAATTTATCCCAGCAAACCCTCGGACAGGAAGAAGATTCTTTATTGTTGTCACAAAGCGGGTGCGTTATCGATTCAACCGACAGCCACGGCAGACAGGTAATATAATAATCGTCGTAGGCGGCGGAGTCGTTGTAGCCGTCTTTGATTTTTTCTTCAGTTTTTGTTTCTTCGAGAACTTCGAGACACTTTGCGTAAAAGCCTTTATAGTCGTCTATCATCTTAAAGCCTGCGTTTTCAAAAAAGCCCTGCTCTGTCATTACGGTAAAAGTAGGATTTATTACGTCGTACAGTCTTATTTCCTCCCCTACCTGCCGCATACGCATTTCGTCCACCGAATTAAGACCTTTTACGACGAGGTAAAGTACGTTGATAAAAAACTTGGTTTTCGTCCGTTTCGAGTATTCGAGAACTTTCGTCACGTCCATTTTTACGTCAAGACCGAAACAAGGATTCGAAAAGGTATTGAACCACGCGTATTGCGACGGATTTTGCAGCTCTTCCTTTTTAATCACTTTGTACATAATCTTACCCTATTATTTAAGTTTTCTAAAAGAACGCGTGATAAATTACGCTTATCGCCTTTTCGAGGTCTGCGGTGCTTACGCCTACTATTATGTTGATTTCGCTGCTGCCCTGATCTATCATTTTTACGTTGATGTCGGCGGTGGCAAGCGCCATAAACACTTTCGCCGCGGTACCTGCCTGATGGCTCATACCGTGTCCGACTATCGCAAGCAAGGATATATCCTTGTAAACGTAGATAAGGTCGGGGTTGACTCTGCCGCGGATTTTTTCTATGAGTTCGAATTCCACGTTGCCGACTAAATCGCTGTCGGGAATAATTAAGCTCATCGTATCTATTCCAGTGGGCATATGTTCGAGGCTTATATTGTAATTTTCGAGTACGGAAAGAACTTTCCGACAAAAACCCACTTCGGCGTTCATCATACTCTTTTTGATTAAAATCGTGGTAAAACCTTTTCTTCCGGCGATACCCGTGATAAGTCTGCCGCTTCTTCCCGCGACGTCTTTTACTATGTAAGTACCTTGCGCTTCGGGGTTAAAAGTGTTCCTTATATTTATGGGGATATGCGTTCCCTGCAAAGGGAAAGTCGAGTCGGGATGAAGGACGCTCGCTCCCATGTAGGACAACTCGCGAAGTTCTTCGTAACTTAACGTATCTATAAGAACGGGATTATGCACTATTCTCGGATCGGTGGTCATAAAACCGTCCACGTCGGTCCAGTTCTCGTACACGTCCGCCATGACACCCCTCGCTATTATCGCGCCGGTAAAATCGCTTCCGCCGCGAGTAAAGGTCTTTATGCTGCCGTCGGGCATTTCTCCGTAAAACCCGGGAATAACCGCCCCTTTGTTGATGGAAAGTGTATTTGCGACCAAATCGTTCGTGGTGTCCGCGTCAAAAACGCCTTTTACCGTAAATTTTATTATTTTGCTTGCGTCGATAAATTCCAATCCGAGGACTTCCGCCATTATCCTTGCGGTGAGGTATTCGCCTCTGCTCGCCGCGTAATCGGCTCTGCCGCACTTCTTTATACCGTCCTCTACTTCGTCGAGATATTTTTTTATATCTATCGTAAGCTTCAAATCTTCGACCAATTCGGTATAACGCTGACGAATTTTCGAAAACAGCGCGTCGAACGCCGCAGGTATATCCCTCTCTTCGAAACACCTGTATAAAAGGTCGGTTACTTTAATATCCCCCGAAAACCTCTTTCCGGGCGCGCTTACCACGACGAAACGCCTCGACTTATCGCTGTTTACGATGTCTTTAACTTTCATAACGGCGTCTTTATCCGCCATGGAAGTTCCGCCGAATTTACAGACTTTCAGATTCATTTCGTATCCTCTTCGCTTCAATATAGTATTTTTTGTTTTCCGCCGTTCCGATAGAGAATGCTTTTTTCGGCAAATTACCGACGTTCATGACGTAACTAATTAACTCCGATTTAGCAAATCGGGGCATAATCACGCCTACTTCGTCGGGCGTGCGCACGAGTTCTCGAAGATAATTTTCACCGTGGATATAATCGACTTTTATCTTACCCTCCGCAAGATATTTTTCGATAAGAGTCTGCACGGCTAAAATGGTTTCGCCCGATTTTTCGGGACAATCCACCGTAATATCTCCTTCCGTCGTGACCAAACGCAGCTTGCCTTTGCCGGTAAGGTTCTTTTTCAACCCTTCGACAAACTCTTTTCCGCCTGCCGAAATTACCCTGTGGATAGGTTCGAACATCAGCCCGTCGTCATACACGTTGAGGACTTCTACGAGAGCGAAACGCGCGGGGTGATTAGCCCTTTCCTCTTCGCTCAGATTTTGTTTTACTATGTTCCAATGCTCTTTTGCGGTAGCCATACTGTGGTTGCCGTCGCCTACGGCGAGCATTATCCCGGCGTCGACGCCGTATTTTCTTATCTGCTCGCGACTGTCGAGTAAAGAATTGAATTTTTCTATGATTTCGTCGGTGTTATCGACTTCGTATCCCTTTATGTGTCCGCCCTCCATATTGAGGTCGAAATCGTAAAGTTTTTTCAACTTATCTCTGTTTTCGTACAGCGGTTCGATAATCTTTTTGTCGGGGTCGTCGACGAGTAGCAATATGTGCGGCAATTCTATGGGCGCGTTCTTTCTTATCTCCATTCTTACGGGAAGTCTTTCGAGAATGGTGTCTTCGGTAGAACGGATAGCCGCTCGCACTCTTCTGTAATCGAAAGTTTCCAAATCTACGCTTAGTACGAGCCCCAAACGTTTTTTGCCCCCCTCGACCGTTCTTTCGGTAAGGACGAAACCGTCGATTTCCGTGAAGATACCGTCGTCTATGTATTGCTGCATTGCGGAATTTATTTTGTTTACTCTTTCGGTAATATCCCCTTTTAAGTACACTTCGGGGAAAATAAGATTAAGCGTACTCGGAGCGTCGCCGACGTACGCGGCTAACTTTTCCCAATACTCAGGTTGCGACGTGAACTGATCGCACGCGATAACCGCCCATTTTTCGTAGTTTATTCCTTCTTTCGGCAAAAGTATTTTGCTCTTTCCGATAACTTCCATTTTTTCCTCCTGCAATTAACGTTTTTGTTGATACATACGAGCAGATACTCCGTATGTTTCGTATAGAATGTCCGACAGCCTTTCGGGAGTGATATATCTGCGTAAAATTCCCTTCTTCGCTATCGATATGATACCGTTTTCTTCACTGACGACGATACTTAAATTGTCGCTTTCTTCCGTTATTCCTATCGCCGCTCTGTGACGAGTGCCGACGTCTTTGCTTATTGCCTGCGTCTGCGACAAAGGAAGAAAGCACCCTGCGGCAAGAACCCTGTTGCCCTTGACGATAACCGCTCCGTCGTGCATGGGCGCGCGTGTGTTGAAAATGCTTTCAAGTAACGACGCCGTAAGCAAAGCCCCTACTTCGACTCCCGAATCGAGTACGTATTGATTTATTTTTGTCGGGGCGATTACAATCAAAGCTCCCGTCCTCGCTTTGGACATAGTCTGACAAGCCTTTACTATCTCTTCTATGCCTTTCTGAATTTCCTCGTTACTGAATTTTTCGGAGTTTTGCTTTTTGTCGGTAAGTTTGCTGAGGCTAAAAAACATACTCTTTATTTCGTTGTGATAGACGACCACCGCCGCTATCGCCATCGTTATTGCGGTCACATTAGCCAAAGCCAAGGCAAGCCCCATTCCGTCGAGGAACCAGGACGCCACGAAAAGTCCTATATACACGCACATGGAAACGGTATAGATTGCCAAAAGCGCAATGGATTTTTTCTTGATAAAGAACACGTCGATTAACGCCGTAATCATTACCGCAAAAACCAAAGAAACGATGTTGCCGATGCCTACTGCCATATTCTCACCTCATTAAAACCCAAGATCTTTGAAAATCTTGTCGTCGTTATTTTCCTTCGGGATAAACAAGTCGTTATCTTCCGGCTCTTTGGCTATCTTGTCGAGTCTCCTATAATCGAGATACGCAAGTATCGCCGACACGACCACCAAGCCGAAATCGACCCAGATAGCCGCCATATCGAGAGCGGTTATATTAAGACCCGACGCAACGGTATATCTTACCGCCGTGCCGAGTTTCAACACGAAATATATTCCGACGTAGATAGTAGCGGCAAAACCGAAACATTTAGCGTGGTTACGTTTCGGCACGAACCTCTTGCGGAAATCTTCGTAATAGAACCCTATCGCCAACGCCGGGATAATATATCCCGTGCAAGCTACGATTAAGGAATAGCCGGCTTGCCAGAAAAATCCGCTTATATTGAATATTCCGAGAATAAAATAGCTCAATATTATCACTATTCTCAAACGGAAAACGAAATCTTTTTTGTTAATCGCGCAATAAAATCTCCTTGCGAGAACGGTATACGCCACGAACATGAGAAGTTCTGCGAGAGCCGCTACGAAAAGGCTCTGAAATATACAGCTGAACACTGTGAGCGCGGTAGCGTTGACGGTGACCTGCAATCCCTGTTCCGCAATAGCTTTATCGAAGGCTGCGATTATCTCGCTCGAAGCGGTGATTAGCTGACTGCAATCCTTAAAGAAGCATACTACCGCCAGCAAAAGGAACCATACCGCGGTAGGTATCTTGCGAAGAGTCGCTATGACTTTGTCGCTGAAAATTACTTTCATACGTTCTCCTTTGCGATAAGACCGGTAATTGCCGCATCAAAAGCGGTCTGTTCGCTCATTACTCCGCTCTTGAATTTGTATTCGTAGGACACTAAATTTTCAAGAGTGGTCTTTAACTGTTTTTTAGATAATTTTCTGTTCTCTCTGACTTTCGTAATCGCATATTCCTTTACCCTGAACAGGTCGGCGAGTTCTTTATCCGACAGCGGACTCATGCTCGCGTAAAGCATACGCCTGTACTGCGAAATAAGCGACGACAGCAAAAGAGCGGGGCTTTCGCCTCTCTTTCTTAATCTCGCAAGCTGTTTTTTCGCAAGTTCGTTTTTGCCGTCCACAATGCTGTTGACGAACATAAAAATCTGCAAATCGGTGTCTTCCACCACTATTTCGGACACGTCGTCGGAAACGACTTTTCTTTCTCCGCAATAGTCGGACAACTTTACCGCTTCGATATTTATTCTTGCCATATCGCAGTTGCAATAATCGGCGAGGAGTAAAGCGGCGTTCCTGTCTATTCCTTCGGGAAAAAGTTTTTCCGCGTACCTCGCGCACGCGAACTTGTCGAGTTTGTCGCAGTTAATTGCGTTATACCCTTTCTTTTCGTCGCTTGACAAAATCGCCGCATTCTTCTTTTTGTCGTTTTTTCCTTTTTCGGCAAAGAATTTTACGTTGAGAAATAGTAAATACCCCTCGTCGCAAACAAGATTTTTCAGGGTTTTTCTGTCGTTTTCGGTGAGCTTATAGTCGGAATCCTTGACTATTACCACGTTGGGTTCGGAGGAAAAGCTATAAGTATTGAGAGCGTCGACGGCTTCGCTTAAAGAGTTCAGCTTGTCGAAAACGTAAAGGGATAAAGAACCTTCTTCCACGAGAGAACGGAATATTCTTTCCGCGTTGCCGAGCCAATAGCCGTCGCCGCCTACGGTATAATATACGCCGTAAGTTAAATCGGTCTTATTCAGTTCGGAAGAATTGTAGTTCATTTTGCCTTGCACGCGTACGGGTATATGCACGGGTATATGCGTTATTACTAAATATATTATTTAGCAGTGTAACATATACCCGCAGTCGTGTCAAGCGATAGCCGAAGGCCTACGTCTATCTGCTAAAGAACCCGCCGAATGAAGTAGCCCCGACCGAGCGTATGGTATCCTGCACTTTGTCTTTCAGGTAATACGGAAAGACCACGCTTATACCGCACCCCGCTTTAAGGTAAGACGGCGTATTTACCGCGGCGCAGGCGATTTTTCTTTCACGCAAGGCGTTGAGTACTTTGAGAGCGTCGCTCCTTTGTCTGAAAACAGCCAAGTAGTCCATATCTTTTTCTCCTTTGCATAATCGACCGATATATTTTCCGAAACTGCGGAATATACTGTAATCGACCTGTTACATTTATATTAAAAAAAACCGTTTCGGGTTACGGAGGGAAAATGATATATCTCGACAACGCCGCCACTTCGCGGTACAAACCTTTCCGGGTAAAACGAGCCGTGCTTAAAGAAATAAACCGTTCCGCAAACCCGGGAAGAAGCAGTCACGACGAAAGTATCCGCGCGGGAATTATCGTCGAAAACTGCCGTGAAGAAATAAAAAAACGCTTCTTCGACGGCAACGTTATTTTTACGAAAAACTGTACCGAAGCCCTTAATCTCGGAATATTCGGAACTCTTCCGTCTCGGCAGGTAATAACGAGCGTGTACGACCACAATTCCGTCCTGCGTCCCTTAAAAAAACTCGCCGACGACGGAAAAATCTCGCTGAAAATTATCGACTTCGCCGACGAAAAAAGTTTATTAAACGCCTTAAAAACCCCTACTTCTCTCGTCGTCTTTACCGCTATGAGTAACGTCACGGGAAAGACTTACGACGTAAACTCGATTGCAAAAACGATAAGACTGAAATCCGACGCGAAAATTCTCGTGGATATGGCGCAAGCCGCCGGACACGCGAAAACAGACTTATCCTACGTCGATATGTGCGCTTTCGCAGGTCACAAAGCTCTGCACGGCGTGCAAGGCTCCGGCTTCCTTCTCGCAAGAAAGAACGTTTCTTTGTCCGCTCGGATTTTCGGCGGTACGGGTACCTCAAGTCTTAATATAAGTCACCCTAACACTATACCCGACGGAATGGAAGCGGGTACGTTGAACACCCCCGCGATAGCGGGATTACGGGAAGGAATAAAGTGGACGTACGATAATTTCGACCGCTTAAAAAAGAAAATCGACCTTATGACCGACGCTTTTTTCGACGAGCTTAAAGCTATGGATAAGGTGACTTTATACGCGGCAAACAACGGAGTAATACTGTTTAATATAAAGAACGTTTCTCCCGACGCGGTAGCGGATTTCCTTAACTCGAAATATAAAATAGCGGTACGGAGCGGCTTGCACTGTTCTCCCCTTGCGCACAAAGCTCTCGGCACTTCGCCTTACGGAGCGGTGAGAATCTCTCTCGGCGCGTGCAACGGAGAAAAGGACGTAATAAAAACGGTAAACGCAATTTACGACGCAGTAACAACTTTGTTTTAATCCGCATACGATAACGCAAAAGGAGCTTATATGAACATACATAGTTTTATCCGTTCGCAAAAGAAAAAAAAGACCGTGGAAAACGAGGATTTCAACGAAGCGTTGAACAAGTATTCGGGGCTTTCGGAAGAGCAGTTGACGGCGGAACTTTTCAAAAAAGGAAGTTTATCGAACGGCAACGTGAGCGCGGAAGAACTCGACGCGTTTTATAGAAACGCTCTTCCCTTTCTGACCAAAGAACAAGCCGAGAAGATGCGTTCTTTGATTACTCAACTAAAAAACAGTTAATTATTTGCCATGAACAATAATTTAATGATGCTCCTGCCCTTTCTTATGGGAATGAAAAACGGCGGCAACAATAACCTTGCCGATATGATGTCCGCGCTGTCCGGAAACGGGCAGTTTAACGACCAAACTCAACAAAATCCGATGTTTTCTATGCTTATGAATATGATGAACAATAAGCAGAAACAGCCGAAACAAGCCGCCTCAGAACCGCAAAAAGACAAACTCGAAGCTATAAGAAATCTTTCGGGCGAAGAAGTGACCGAGGCGTTGAAAATTCTTCTCAACAGCGACCTTAAATAACCGTCGGAAAGCTAAAATATTTACGACTACGCAAATCGCCGCGGTTAGGTTATATTAAATCCCAATTAGGGACAAAGGACGAATCGGCGGAAGAAAGCTCCTGCACGAAGCAGTTTTCCACGCCCTTTTTCAATATGTAATTTACGGCTATCTTGTATTCGACGGGTTTAAGGGTTCTTTTAATAGGACTTTTATAAGTCGGGAAAAACTGACTCATAAGGCTGAACACGGCAGAGTCTTTCCACCTGTCGGCGAATATGTCTATTACCCCTTTCGTATTTTCCCATTCCCCCGGTAAATACAGGTGCCTTACGATTACTCCCGATTTAAGGGTTCCGTCTTCGCCGTAGACGAGCGGTTTCGATTTTACCATTTCTTCCGTGGCGGAAAGACAGTAGTCGAAGTAGCGGTTTCTTCCTGAAAACTCCTCCGCTTTCCCGTTGCTCGAATACTTGAAATCGGTCAAATAAATATCGACGTAATCGTTCATTTCTTTGATAATTTCGGCTTTTTCGTA
>CACXFJ010000091.1 GCA_902766965.1 uncultured Eubacteriales bacterium
AGAAAAAGATGTGTATTTACGCACATCTTTTTTATTTGGAGGGAAGGACTTATTTTTAAGGATTTAGCCATCAACGGAAGTATTACCGATAAGGAAGTACGTCTTATAGACGAGAACGGAACCCAGCTCGGTATAATGAGCAAATCGGAAGCTCAGCGCATAGCCGACTTCCGCAATCTTGACCTTGTCAACATTTCTCCCGCGGCGAAACCGCCCGTGTGCAAGATAATGAACTACGGAAAGTATCGTTTCGATATGATAAAAAAGGACAAGGAATCGAAAAAAGCCCAGAAAGTCATTGAAGTAAAGGAAATCAGACTTTCGCAGACCATTGACGTAGGTGATATAAACACCAAAGCTAAACACGCAAGATCTTTCTTGGAGGACGGCAACAAAGTTAAAGTCACGCTGAAAATGTACGGGAGACAGCTTTCTCACCCCGAAATAAGCGTGGAAGTGCTTAACGGATTTTACGAACTCGTTAAGGACGTAGCCGCCATCGACAAAAAGCCTACAACGGAGGGCAGAGCCGTCACCATGATGCTCAGTCCTTTGAAAAAATAAACATACAAGGAGAATTTGGATTATGCCCAAAATGAAAACTCACAGCGGCGCAAAAAAACGTTTTAGATTTACCGCAAGCGGAAAGCTCAAAAGAGCTAAACAGAACAAGAACCATATACTTAACAAGAAACCCACCAAGAGAACGAGAAACCTCCGTAAAGGCGGATACGTTGACGCTACTCAGGCAAAGACCATATCCAATATGATAATCGGGCAGAAATAGGAGGTAGAAAATGAGAATCAAAAGAGCAGTAAATGCAGTTAAGAAAAGAAGAAAAATAATGAGAAGAGCCAAAGGTTACTTTGGCGCGAAGAGCAAACTTTACAGAGTAGCAAGACAAGCCGTAATGAAGAGTATGCAATACGCGTACGTCGGAAGAAAGCTCAAAAAGAGAGACTTCCGTCAGCTTTGGATTGCTCGTATAAACGCGGCGGCAAGAATGAACGACCTTTCCTATTCCCGCCTTATGCACGGTCTTAAAGTAGCGGGTATAGACCTCAACCGTAAAGTTTTGGCTGACCTCGCCGTAAACGATGCGGAAGCGTTTGCCGGAGTATGCTCGAAGGCGAAAGAAGCTCTTCAAAAGTAGTAAAAATAACGCCTTCGTTGAAAAACGCAGGCGTTTTTTATTTTAATTACGACAATAAACAATTCGCTTTAATATAAGGAATAAATGGTAATAACAAGCGCGTCCAACGACAGAATTAAAAGATTGCGTTCTCTGTATAAAGACAGGAAGAACAGGTATTTATACGGCGAATACGTAGCCGAGGGCGTGACTATGATAAAAGACCTTGACGAAAGCGACCTTAACGAAGTGTATATAAAAGAAAGCCGTTTCGACGAATTGAGCCGTCTTTTCCCGTCGGAAAAGACGATAGCGGTCAAGGACGCCGTATTCGATACGGTAGCCGATACCAAGACCCCGTCGGGCGTAATCGCCACGATAAAAATCTCCGAAAGCACGGAAATAAGCGGCGATAAAGCGATTATGCTTTGCGGCTTATCCGACGCCGGTAACGTCGGTACGATTATAAGAACGGCGTGCGCAAGAGGAATAAAAACGGTAATATGCGTGGATACCGCAGACCCGTTTTCGCCGAAATCGGTGCGAGCGAGTATGGGCGGAATAGTCAAGACGAATATAGTAATTGCCGACTACGAAAAAGCGTTTTCTTTAATAAACGGTTATACGCTCGTTGCGTTAGATATGGACGGTATTTGTATCTACGACTACAAACAAGTGGGCAAAACGGTAATCGCCGTCGGTAACGAAGCGCACGGTATTCCCGACTGCGTAAAGGTTAGATGCGACGTAAAAGTGAATATCCCTATGGCGAAAGACGGCGTCGAAAGTCTTAACGCCGCCGTATCCGCAGGGATAGCGATGTATTTATTGTAAAAATAAAAATAAGGAGACAACAACATGAGCGGACACAGTAAGTGGGCTAATATAAAGAACAAAAAAGGCAAAGCGGACGCGGCTCGCGGGAGCGTTTTTACCAAGCTCGGACGCGAACTTGCGGTTGCCGTCAAGTCGGGAGGACCCGATCCTAACAGCAACTCCCGTCTCAGAGACGTAATATCGAAAGCAAAAGCCAGCAATATGCCGAACGACACCATAATGCGTTCCATAAAGAAAGCCAGCGGAGAACTCAACTCCGTCAACTACGAAGATATGCAGTACGAAGGATACGCTTCGGGCGGCGTCGCCGTAATAGTCGAAGCCCTCACCGACAATAAGAACCGTACCGCCGGCGACGTAAGACACGCTTTCGATAAATGCGGCGGAGCTTTGGGCAGTAACGGTTGCGTAAGCTACCTTTTCAACAAAAAAGGACTTATAGTCGTCGACAAAGGCGATATGTCAGAAGACGATATAATGATGCTCGTTTTGGAAGCAGGCGGCGACGACGTAGTCACCGATGAAGACGTTTACGAAGTCTACACGAAACCGCAGGATACGGGAGCTGTCAGAGAAGCTCTCGAAAAAGCGGGTTGCGGTATAGTAAGTTTCGAAACGGGATTTTTCCCCGACAATTACGTTACCCCCGCCCCCGACGCCATTCCCGCCATCGAAAAACTTATCGGAATGCTCGAAGACCTTGACGACGTGCAGAACGTTTATCACAACGCGGACCTTCCCGAAGAAGAGGAAGAAGAATAACTTTATATGTTTGACGTAGAAAAACTTTGTCGCGACGTCAAGGAAGCGAGTTTTCGTTTCGCGGGCGTATCGACCGAATTGAAAAACGCCGTTTTGGCTGAAATCAAAGAAAAAATTCTCTCCCGCAAGGAAGAGATTTTTCTATGCAATGCCGAAGACTGCAACGTAGCCGCGGCGGGAGGACTTTGCGAAGCGTTTTTGGATAGACTATCCCTTAACGAGAAACGGCTGAAAACCATGCTCGACGGAATAGACGACGTGATAGCCGCTCCCGACTACGTAGGCACGGTGGAAGAAAGCTATACCGTAAGAAGCGGACTGGAAATAAAAAAGGTTCACGCTCCTTTGGGGGTCGTCGGTATAATATACGAATCGCGTCCCAACGTTACCGTCGACGCCGCAGTACTCTGCATAAAGAGCGGCAACGGCGTAGTCCTGAAAGGCGGAAAAGAAGCGATAAGAACAAATAGAAAACTCGTCGAAATAATGCGGGACGCCTTTAAGGAAGTCGGACTTGACGACAGAATAGTCGGTTTTATAGACGGCACGGACAGAGCGCTTACGGAAACGATGCTCGGCTGCTCAGACAGTATCGACGTCATCATTCCGAGAGGGGGCGAAAAATTAAAAAAATTCGTCCTCGCCAAAGCCACAATGCCCGTTATTGCTTCGAGCGGCGGGAATTGCCACGTTTATATAGAAAAAACCGCCGATATAGAGATGGCGAAAAAAGTCGTTCTCAACGCGAAAACTTCCCGTCCGTCGGTTTGTAACGCCGCGGAAACCTTGCTTATAGACAGAGAAATAGCTCGTTGTTTACCCGAAATTCTTTCGGCTCTGCAAGCAAAAGGCGTCGAAATCAGGGGTACGGAAGAAGTGAAAGGAATTTTCGCCGATACGAAAATAATAGACGAAAACGAATTTTTCACCGAATACGAAGATTTGATAATGAAAGTTAAAGTCGTAGCCGACGAAAGGGAAGCTATCGACCATGTCAATAAGTACGGCACTCACCACAGCGACGCTATAATGACGAACGACGATAAGGCTGCGGAATTATTCTGCACCGAAGTAGACAGCGGAGCGGTCTACGTCAACGCAAGCACACGCTTTACCGACGGATACGAGTTCGGTTTGGGCGCGGAAATGGGAATATCCACGCAAAAACTGCACGTCAGAGGTCCTATCGGACTGAAAGAGCTTACTTCCGTCAAGTACGTAGTCCACGGAAACGGAACGGTAAGAGAATAACTAACGGAAATTTTCGTAAACCGACCGCCGACCGCGGTCGGTTTTTTCATAAAAAATGCGATAAGTACACTCTAAAATATTTGCAATTATACAGTGTTTTTGATATACTCTTAATGTTTATGAAAATACTTTGTAAAAGTATTAAGGAGTTTTGACGATATGAGAAGAATAGGCGTTTTAACAAGCGGCGGCGACGCTCCCGGCATGAATGCGGCGATAAGAGCGGTCGTAAGGTACGCTATCAACGAAAATATAGAAGTTTACGGCATAGAAGAAGGTTACGACGGACTTATAAAAGGCGATTTGTTCGCTATGAGCAGACGCTCGGTTTCCGATACCGTTCAGAAAGGCGGCACGATTTTGAGAACCGCCCGTTGCCCGCAGTTTTTGGAAAAAGAATACAGACAGAAAGCTTACGACGTTTTGCAGGCGTACGGAATAGAAGGTCTCGTGGTTATCGGCGGCGACGGCTCTTTCAGAGGGATGAACGCTCTCTATAACGATTTCGGCGTGCCTTGCGTCGGTATCCCCGGCACTATCGACAACGACCTCGCGTACACCGACTATACGTTGGGGTTCGATACCGCGGTCAACACCGTACTCGGCGCGGTCAATAATATCCGCGACACGATGACCGCTCACAACAGAGCCTGCATAATAGAAGTTATGGGCAGAAAATGCGGCGATATAGCGGTATATTCGGGACTTGCGGGCGGAGCGGAAATCATTCTCGTACCCGAAATGCCGATAGATATAGACGCTATCTGCAAGACCATAAGACAGGATAAGATAAAAGGCAAAAGCTCGGTAATAATTATTCTTGCCGAAGGCGTATGCCCCTGCCTCGAACTCAAAGAAAAACTTCTCGAAAATCTCAACGACGATATTCAGATAAGAACCGTAAAACTCGGTTATATCCAAAGAGGAGGAGCTCCTTCCATGTCCGACAGAATTCTGGCGGCGCGTTGCGGCGTAAGAGCGGTCGAACTGTTAAAGCAACCCGATTGCGGCGGCAGAGTGGTAGGAATAAAGGATAACAAAATCATTGATTTGCCGGTGGAAGAAGCGTTGGCTATTCCACGCCGTTTCGACGCCGACCTTTACAAAGTGGCGACGATTTTGGGTAAATAATAAAAATTCATTCGGAGGTAACGATAATAATGAAAAATTTGGTTGGTGCTTGTATGTTCGGACAATCCGGCGGTCCTACGTCGGTAATAAATTCCAGCGCGGCGGGCGTGTTCATCGAAGCGTTGGCGCAGAAGAACGTCACTAAGGTTTACGGCGCGGCTAACGGAATAAAGGGCGTGCTTGACGAAAACTTTTACGAAATTAACAAAGAAGACGAAAAAGAACTTCTTTTGCTTAAAAACACGCCGAGTTCCGCTTTGGGTTCGGTAAGATACAAACTTAAATCGGTGGAAGAAGACGAGACCGATTATAAGCGTATCCTCGAAGTGTTCAAAAAATACAACGTAAGATACTTCTTCTACAACGGCGGTAACGACAGTATGGACACTTGCAACAAGATTAGCAAATATCTTTTGAAGAGCGGATACGAATGTAACATTATCGGCGTACCCAAGACTATCGACAACGATCTTTACGGTACCGACCATTGCCCCGGATACGGTTCCGCGGCTAAATACGTCGCTACCACTATGATGGAACTTTATCTCGACGCTACCGTTTATAACAAAGGACAAATAACAATCGTGGAAATTATGGGACGTAACGCAGGTTGGCTCACCGCGGCGAGCGCGTTGGCTTCATATAAAGGATACGGACCCGACCTTATATATCTGCCCGAAAAGGCTTTCGATATAGATAAGTTCCTTACGAGCGTCAAGGAAGTAGCCGACAAGCATAACGGTAAATGTATCGTGGCTTTGAGCGAAGGCATTAAGACCGCCGACGGAAGATACGTAGTGGAAGCCATCGCTTCCGAAAACGCCGCGAAAGACAGCTTCGGTCACACCCAGCTCGGCGGCGTGGCGGCTACCTTAGCCAACCTCGTTAAGGAAAAAATCGGCGGCAAAGTAAGAGCCATCGAATTCAGCCTTATGCAGCGTTGCGCGGCGCACCTTGCAAGTAAAGTCGACGTGGAAGAAGCCTTCAACGCCGGTAAGTACGCCGTTAAGTACGCTTGCGAAGGAGAAACCGATAAAATGGTCGTTTTCGTCAGACAACCCGGCAAAGAATATTCCGTCAAGTACGAACTTATGGATATCGAAATGGCGGCAAACACCGAAAAGACCGTTCCGCTCGGTTGGATAAAACCCGACAACAGCGGAATGACGCAGGAATTTATAGACTACGCGTTGCCCCTTATTCAGGGCGATTGCAAAGCTCCGCTCGAAGACGGACTTCCCCGTTTTGCCAAACTCAAAAAAGTGAGAGTGTAATTTGACCGAAAAGAAACAAAAAAAACTTTCTAAAAAACAAATAATATGGATAATAGTCGCCGCCGTGGCGTTGGTCGCGGCGGTGACGGTATCCGTTGCGGTTCCGCTCGCTTTAATGAACAAAGACGCGGTTCCGACGATTTCGTTCGCTCGATTCGACAGATTGAGCGATTATTCGGTTACGGTAACCTGGAATAAGATAAGGGGTACCAAAAAATATACCGTCGAGTTTTGCTACGGCAAAGTCGAAGAGGGCAATATAAGAAAACTCACGACCGAAAACAACGTCGCCACAATAGAAAGACAGACGGGAATATTGAGCGTGAGAGTAAAAGCCGACGACAAGAGTTTTTCCGAATGGGCGTCGATAGATATACCAGCGTTAAAACTCAAAACTCCTACGAAAGTAGTGTTCTCGACGGAAAACTGCAAAGCAAGCTGGACGGAAGTATATTACGACTTTTACGGGACGAGAACCCCCGTTTCGGTCTATTCTTACGATTACGGTTTCGACGGGGATTACGTCACGATAGGTTTTACCGCGTCGTCCGGTACCGAGTCGGAATCTTTGGCGGCTATTATAAAAGCGTACGTACACAGTATATACGAAGAAGGCATCACCCCGTGGGAAGATTTTACGTTTTCCGTCAGAGTCAAAGCCACCGCAAGACCTAAGTTTTCCGCGTCGGAGACCGACAGAGAGGCGTATCTTAACAAGGCGTACGTGGAAAGCGATTATAATGAAGCTACCGTTACGATAACGAAAGAAATTTACGACCGTATAAAATCATTATAAACAAATGAAAAAAGAAACTGAATGAAGGAATAAAATATGATAAGAAACGATTTAAGAAACATTGCTATTATAGCTCACGTCGACCACGGCAAGACCACTCTCGTGGACGGTATGTTGAAACAGGGCGGAGTTTTCCGCGATAATCAATACGTTCCCGACTGCGTAATGGACAATAACGACATCGAAAGAGAACGCGGAATTACCATTCTCGCGAAGAACACTTCCGCTGTGTACAACGGAATAAAGATTAACATAGTCGACACCCCCGGACACGCCGATTTCAGCGGAGAGGTGGAAAGAGTTCTTAAAATGATTAACGGCGTCGTACTTTTGGTAGACGCGTACGAAGGACCTATGCCGCAGACTCGTTTCGTCTTGCAAAAAGCTCTCGAAATGGGACACAAGATAATAATATGTATAAACAAAGTCGACAAACCCGACGCCC
>CACXFJ010000092.1 GCA_902766965.1 uncultured Eubacteriales bacterium
CCGTCTTCCAGTGCAAAAAGGTTTTACTGCCGTCCGAATATACGGGAACGGTAAAGTTATAACTATCGCCGTAGTTTATCGTGATTTCTTTTTCGCCTGCAAAATCCACTTTCTTTTCTATATTGAAAATTATTCTGAACGTTGCAGGTTTCCATTTGCATTTCAGTTCTATGTTATACGGTATCTTATACGGCTTTGTGAGGTCGATAAGATTTCCTTCGTCGTCCAACCATCCTTCGAAAGAATAACCTTTTCTTACGGGGATATTTTCAGCCGCCCATTCCGCGGTTATTTCGCCGCTTACGCTTCCGACCGGACCGGTACCTTCCTGCGGTTCTTCTCCCGCGGTATATCCGAAAGTAGCTTCGGGCAAGCCCGTAGCGATATCTATGATATACTTATAAGACGATAACTTCCATTCGGTTTTTATTATCGAAGCTCTTTCTTTCGGAACGTAAATAAACATTCCGTTGTCGAACTTATCTCCGAACGTGTTATCGAAAATCAAAGGTATTCCGCCTTCGAGCATAACGTAAAGTTTGTCGAGATTTTCGGCGTGTTTCAGAGAATAATCGGCTAATTTACTTAACCTGCTACCCAACGTAAGTTCTGTAAGATAACGCCCGAAGAAAGCGTATTCTTCTATCTCGGTAATGAAATAAGTTTTGCCGTCTTTGACAAAATCAGCGCTTATCTCGATTTTTTCACAACTTCTGTCGGAACGAACGACCGAAGCGTATACGGCGGAAGCGTTATCCGTTATTCTCAATATAAGATTGCCGTCGTCGCTCGAAACCAATTCTCCGTCGAATTCGGTTCTTAACACGTTATCTTTCAATACCGCGTTATTTCCGAAAAACACGTCTATATTGCTATCGTCGGAAGGCGCGATTATATATTCGGGCTGATACTTTTCGTATATGCCGTCACTCAGCACGAACAAATCGTCGTAAGTTATACTGTCGTTAATTTTTTCAAACTTTGCGTATATAAGTCCGGGGACGTAAACAGCTCTCGAACTTACGCTTACTATCGTCGACGGGATACAGATAGCGGCAACGTTACTGTGGAAGAACGCATAATCGGATATGTAAGTCACATCGGTAGGAGTTCCGTCCGTTCCGACTACGGAAGATTTTACCCTATATTCGGTGTCCATTCTGCCGGCGGGGTACATAAACAAAGCGTTATACTTTCCGTTCGAACCTTCGGAAGAGTACAGCACGCCGTCCACCGCCGCGTAAGATTTGTTTTCGCCCGCAACGTTAAATTCCTTCAATGCGTCGCAGAACAAGAACGCGGTAGAATCTATTTCTTCGGTCGCCGAACCTATAGTAACTTTTTTGATATAATAGCAGTTTGCAAACGCTTCCTTTCCGATAGCTTTCAACGAATTTGAACTTTCCGGAATACCGAATTCGACGATACCCGAATGAGAGAAAGCGTAATTCGCTACGGTAACGAGGTCTTTTTTCGCATAAAACCCTTTTTCTGTATCGTCTACCGTTCCCGCAAAATTGACGCAACCGTAAAAAGCGTACGGTCCGATATAATTAAGTTTGTTGTTTTGTCTTAAATCGAGTCTCGTCAGACGGGCGTTATTCATAAACGCTCTTTCGGCTATCCTCGACACGGACGACGGCAGAACGAAAACCGTTTCTTCCCCGAGATACTTATATAAAATATCGTTTGCTATTATCGTTTTCGAAGCGAGTTTTTCTATATACGGCGTACCCGTAAACGCGTCTTCCAATATCCGTTCAAGTTTACTTTCGCTCGGAATAGTTACGGAAGAAAGATAAATACAACCGTTGAACGCCTTTACTCCGATAGAACTTACGTCGTAATTTCCGAGAGTCACGGGAATAATCAATTCGGTTATCGACCTGTCGGCTCCGATTATTTCTATCGTCGTGGAGATAAACTCCGCGGAAGAATTTTCGTTGCGGATTTCTTTATATAAAAGAGTCCCTTGCTCGTTTGTTCCTATATTCGAAATACCGTCGGCGTCCGTAGTGAATTTACTTTCGAATTCCGACAATGCGGGTATACCGTTATACGCGGAAAGATATGCTTGCGACGTTACGATAACGCTTATATTTTCGTTAAAGGCTTTTTCCCCGACCTTAAATCCGCTTTCAGTCGGATTTACCGCCGTTAAGTTGACGTAGTCTATATGTGAACTGTCAAACGCGTGAGCGCCTATTTCTCTCAACGAAGCGGGTAATTCTATACCTCCGACCAGAGCGTCGTGAAAAGCGTAATCGCGAACGACTTTTATTCCGTCGGGAATAACTACGGACGTGAGTTTTCCCGCAGGATAAGCGATAAGTTCGTCCATATTGTAGTTATACAATACGCCGTCGCTGACGGAAAAACGGTTAGAGTTTATACCGACGTCGATTTCTTTCAATCTCGAACAATTGCGGACGAAACCGTCTCCTATTTCTTCTACGGTAGCGGGAATGAACAGTTTTTCGAGTGCGGTAGCTCCGTTAAGCGCGTCTGCGTCGATAGCTATTACGTTAAGTCCGTCGTGGCGTTCGGGAATGGTCAATTCTTTATCGTTTTTAACGTAACTCGATACTTTATAACCGACGTTGCCCGTAACGGGGTTGGTGTAACTTATGTATTCCAAACCGAGTCTGCGCCAGGTTCCGTACAAGGTGCTGTTATTGACGGTTATTGCATACGGAAAAGTAATTTTTTTTGCCGTAGAGTCTATCGCGTCCTCACCGATGAGTTTTTCGGTGGTCCATCCGTCGAAAACGTATCCTTCTTTTTTCAATTCGGGTATATCGCTCTCGTAAAGTATATCCGTCTTTTTTGAACCGACGGAAACCGAGCAATTCGTTTCGAAATTGACCGTCATTACGGCGGGCGTACTCGACGCTCTGTATACGTGGTTCATATTCATAGTCGCTTTAGTGATAGACTGAGTATCTCTGAATTGCGGATTATTGCTGTCGGTCCATTCCGAAAAACTATTTCCTTCCACGGGTATCCATTCGATAGTGACCACCGTACCTTCCGCGTAGACGTCTTCGAAGTATTCTCCGGATACTACAATCGGTTCTAAAATCGGCTCGTCGTTTATCGCTATCGGCTTACCGCCGTAAACTCTCAAAGTATAGTTAGTCTTTGCCTTGACTACGAGTTTTATGTTAAAAGAAGTCTGACAGTTTTCATAAAAAACTTTTATGACGTGAGTGCCTTCCTTGTTGAGCTTACTGAGGCTGTCGGTCATAATCATGTTCTTTTCGAGACTTACGGTCTTCGTCGAATCGTCGCTGTAAGTTACGTTAAGTCGCAAGTCGGATACGTTGAATTCGCCGACGTAAGCAAACGACGGTATAGTCGACGCGTCGATACTTATGGATTTCGCGTAAATCTCGACTTCGTCCGTAGGCTTTTGCGACGATTCCCCCGTACACCCCGCAAGGAACAACGTAAAAATTAAAGAAATAACGACTGCCAGTAAAACTTTTTTTCGCATAATTACTCCGTAGAAAATAGCAATATATAATAATATAACATAAATAAATTAGTAAATCAATAGTCAGCTGAAAAAAGAGCCCGCTATTTTCGTTTGCGAGCCGAAGTTTTTGCATTAGCCGTAAAAATTATAATTTTTTATCCGTTTTCGCTTTTATTTATTATTACGTTACCGAAATTAGAAGCTGATTAAAATACGGTTATCGTCATTTTTTTGCTATAAAACTAAAAGGAGAAAAACTCTTTCTTTTGTCGCAGAATCGTATCTGTTCTTTCCACGTACTCGCGAAAACCTTTCGGGTCGGACAGTCTGTCTATACGGTTGCCGCTGATTTTCTTGCTCATAGCTCCCGCGCCCGAACCTATTACGGATATGCTTTCTTCCATCATATCTACGTTATAAACGCATTGTTTTTTCGGCAGACAATACCCTACGTTTTCGAGATTATCCGCCATATTCTTTTGTCTGTACATATAGTACGGCACATATCCGGCATCGTATAATTTTTCTATGGCGAAGTCGCCCATATCCTTTATCAGACCGTCGGCTTCTTTTACCGCCCCCGACAAGGTAAGGACCGAGCCTCTTTTCAGACTTAACGTATGTACGGTGATATTTTCCGGGCGTAAATCCAAAGTTTTTTCTATACTTTCGGCAAAATCATCGAAACTTTCTTCGGGCAACCCCGCTATCAAATCCATATTCACGTCAAACCGTCCGCGAACTCTATCGTATGCGGTATATATATCCTCGACGGTGTGTTTTCTTCCTATTAAATCGAGCGTGGATTGTTTGAATGTTTGCGGATTGACCGATACTCTCGTCACGTTGTTACGGAGCAGAACGTCGGTTATCTCGTCGGTAATTACGTCAGGTCTGCCGGCTTCCACCGTAAATTCGACGTTATATTCTTTAAGCGGACTCAATACCTTATCGAGATATTCCGCGCCCAAAGCCGGCGGAGTTCCGCCCCCTACGTAAATCGAAGTAACCTTTTTTTTCGCTCTCTTTACAAGTTCTTTCGATAATTCTATTTCCTCGACCAAAGATTCTGTGTAAAGCGGAATTTGTTTTTTTACCCGCCCTATTTCGGTGCTTATGAACGAACAATACGAACATCTCGTCGGACAAAACGGTATATTTACGAACAACGCCACGTTCTCGTCGGAAGAATTCTTGTATCCCTTTTGATTTTTTACGCAATCCCTTACTATTTTCGCTCTTGCGGGTTCAACGTGGAATTCGTCTATAAGATATTCGTAAGGATTGTCTGTCTTTTCGGAAAGCTCATAATACAGTTTGGTCGGTCGAACGCCGGTAAGACTGCCGTACGGCAACTTCTTGCCGATTTTTTCCGCCAGAAAATCGTAAAGGAAATTTTTTATAAATCGTTTAGTGTACTTTTTATAAACGCTTACGTCCGCGTCGGAAATCGCAAAAGACTTTTCCGCATTGCCGAAAACGTCGCTTTCTATCGAGCAAAAAAATCTGCCGTCGGCATAACGGCAACTCCATTTAAGAAAATTATCGGCGTCGCCGTCGATTTCCATAAACGGAACGAACGCTCTCGGAACGTCTTGAACGTCGTTTAAGTAATCGTGTTCGGCGGGAATAAGTCTTACTCTCATATTTCGTAGTTTATCGGATTATAGCGTCTTTCATATTCGAGAGAAGTTTCTTCGCCGTGTCCCGTCAAAACTCGGTATTCGCCTTGCAAAGAAAAGAGTTTTCGCAACGACTTCTTCATCTCGGCGTAACTGCCGCCGGCAAAATCGGTCCTGCCGTAGCTTTCGCGGAACAATGTATCCCCTGCAAAAATTATATCGTCAATTATGTAGCATACGCTACCTTTTGTATGCCCCGGCGTTGCAATTACGCTGATAGGTATATTATACAATTCAAACTTTTCTCCGTCTTCGACTGTCTTGTCGACGCGTATTTCGGGCAGCTCTTCAAGTCCCATCGCCTCCGCTAAATTGTAATCGGAATTCAGAGAATCCGCGTCGTCCTTGCCGATAACGACGTACGCGCCGTATTTGTCGGACAATTCTTTTACCGCAAGTATATGGTCAAAATGCGCGTGGGTAAGCAAGACCGACAGGTTTTTAACGCCGTTTTTTTGCAAATATGTATCTATGGCAACAAAACTTCCGCCCGGGTCAACGACTATTGCATTCTCTGCTCCTGCAAGAATTACGTAACAGTTTGTTTGTAAATAACCTACCTTTAAGGTCTTGACGGTCATAGTAAATCGTACTCCGCGGCAACGGCTCTCAAAAATTCTTCGCTGTTTACGGCGCGACTTTCACCGTCGAAAAGACTTACGAGGTCTTTTGTCATAGTGCCTTTTTCTATCGTCAAAACGGACGCTCTTTCGAGTTTGTCCGCGAAGTCCGCAAGTTCGGGAAGGTTATCCAACTGTCCTCTTTTCCGTAAAGCGCCCGTCCAAGCAAATATCGTAGCCATCGAATTAGTTGAAGTTTCTTCCCCTTTAAGGTATTTATAATAATGTCTCGTCACGGTGCCGTGCGCGGCTTCGTATTCGTATTTTCCGTCGGGAGAAACAAGCACCGAGGTCATCATCGCAAGCGAGCCGAAAGCGGTCGCTATCATATCGCTCATCACGTCGCCGTCGTAATTTTTGCACGCCCATATCATACCGCCGTGCGACTTGATTACTCTCGCCACTGCGTCGTCTATCAGCGTATAAAAATATGTTATTCCCGCATTTTCAAATCTTTGTTCGTACTCGTTTTCGTAAATCTCACGGAAAATATCCTTGAATCTGTGGTCGTAGATTTTACTTATCGTATCTTTCGTCGCAAACCATAAATCCTTTTTTACGTACAAAGCGTAATTAAAGCAACTGCGGGCAAAACTTCTTATGCTTGCGTCGGTATTATGCATCGTCTGCACCACTCCCGCTCCCGAAAAATCGAATATCGTTTTCGTTTCTCCGTCAGGGAGTTTAAGTTCGGCTTTTCCGCAAGCGTCGACGTAAGCCTCTACGCCGCTGTACACGTCGCCGTAAGCGTGACGAGCTACTATTATAGGCTGCGTCCAGCCGGGAATATAGGTCCTTAATCCCTTTACCATTATAGGTTCTCTGAATACGGTACCGTCCAATAAAGAACGTATCGTTCCGTTAGGACTTTTCCACATTTTGCTCAGTTTATATTCTTCTACTCTCTGCGCGTTCGGCGTAATAGTTGCGCATTTTACGCCTACTCCGTATTTTTTTATGGCTTCCGCCGATTCAATCGTAATTTTGTCGGAAGTTTTTTCTCTGTTTTCAAGTCCCAGATCGTAGTATTCGGTCTTCAAATTGATGTAAGGGCAAATTAGAATGTCTTTGATTTTTTGCCACAATACGCGAGTCATTTCGTCGCCGTCTATTTCGACGAGCGGGGTGAGCATTTTAATTTTTGTCATCGTTCCTCCAAAAATCGAGTACGCCTTTATTGACGTATTCGCAAAAACGGATAATATATCCGTTGTCCTCAACGGCTTCCCCTTCTTTTATCATTTCCCAATTCGGAAGTCTATCCAGATTCTCATAAAAAACTTCCGCTCCGCCGTCGGCGTCGACTTTAGTGACGTAAACGGTATCGCAGTAAGGCAACATCGTCCTATAAAACATCGCTCCGCCCACGATAAAAATTTCGTCGGAATCGTAGTTTTTCAATACGTCTCTCAATTCTTCCGTATCGTTTACTATAATGCAATCGTCGCGTTTTTCGCCGCCGGGATATAAAACTACGTTTATTCTGTTTTTCAACGGATTTCCTCCGGGAAAACTTTTAAGCGTGTTACTTCCCATTACGATTACTTTTCCCGTGGTTTTTTCACGGAAAAACTGCATGTCTTTTTTCAGACTAAACAATAGTCCGTTTGACTTACCTATCCCCCATTTTGTATCTACGGCAACAATTGACTTCATATTTCTAAATAGCTACGGGCAATCTTTGTCCCAAAGGCGAACCGTTGTAACCGACTAATTCGAAGTCGTCCACGGTAAAATCGTAAAAGTTCTTTACATCGGGATTTATTATTAGTTTCGGCGCGTCGTAAACGGGATTCTGCAACACTTTTTCGACCGCGGGTATATGGCGATCGTAGATATGCGCGTCGGCTATGACGTGAACCAGTTCTCCGGCTTTTAGTCCGCTTACCTGCGCAAACATCATAAGTAAGGCGGAATACTGTATTACGTTCCAGTTGTTTGCGACGAGCATATCGTTACTGCGCTGATTAAGAATACCGTTTAAGGTATTCCCGGTCACGTTAAAGGTCATCGAATACGCGCAGGGATACAAGTGCATTTCGTGCAAGTCGGCAAAATTATAAATATTCGTAAGGATACGTCTGCTTTGCGGATTGTTTTTGAGGTCGTACAGCACTCTGTCTACCTGATCGAATTCGCCTTCCTTGTAAATATGTTTGATTCCGAGCTGATATCCGTACGCCTTGCCGATAGAACCGGTTTCGTCCGCCCACGAATCCCATATATGGCTGTTAAGGTCGTGAACGTTATTGCTCTTTTTCTGCCATATCCAAAGTATTTCGTCGAGAGCCGCCTTAAAATTTTGTTTTCTTATTGTCAATATCGGAAACTCTTTGCTTAAATCGTATCTGTTTATAAGTCCGAATTTTTTTATCGTGTGAGCGGGAGTACCGTCTTCCCATTTAGGTCTGACTTCGCAATCGGTATCCCAGTGCCCGTTTTGCATGATATCTTGCATATTATCTATAAAAATTTTATCGGCTACGCTCATCGTCCCCTCCGCGCATAATATTTATTTATCTAATACAATACTCTATAAATATATCTTTTGTCAAGAAGTTCCCCCTCTTTAGCGGTGTAAATTACTCCGATTACGGAAAGAATAAATAATTAAAACGGAGCTTGATATGAAAGAAATATATGCAAAGTATAAAGAACGTCTTATCGAATTAAACGGAAAAAATCATAACCTTTTTACCACCCTGTCCCAAAAAGGAACCGATTGCGATTTGGGCATACCGTTAAAATCGTATGATGCTTGCGATTTTTATAATTTTTTGTGGAGCGGCGGAGAATTCGAACTCGATTTTGCCGACGTAAAATCAGACGACTCTTCTGTCCTCGCGGAATTTTCGCGGATAAAAAAACTGTACAGAGAAACTGCTGAAACAAAGAGAGAAACGGGTAAATGCGACCTTTATATAGGTTTTCCGTTCGTGTTCGGCGTCACTTCAAAAGGTACGAAAATCAAAGCTCCCGTTTTGCTGTTCCCCGTCACGCTTTATGTCGACGGCAAAAAAGCAACGCTTTCACGCTCCGCCGACGCTCTCGTATCGATGAACGAAAGTTTACTTAAAGCGTTATGTAACGACAACGGTTTCGACGCTACCCGATTGAACAAAAACTTTTTTCCGTGCGGAGAGTACGAATCTATTGACGACGTCATCGACTGCCTTAACGATTACGGCTGTCGTTTCGTTCGCTCAAAAACGCAAAAAATCACTACGTTCGGTCAAATAAAATCGCCTACGAAAGGGTTGTACTTAAAAAACGTCGTCGTTATGGGTCGTTTTTCCGTAAGCAATCCGGTTTTCGACGACTATTGCGTTATGGAAAAATACGACCTTACTACGCCGAATATCGACTTACTGCTAAAAGGCAAACCCCTTAAAGAGCGTAAAAGCAAAAAAACGAGCGATGTTTTTGCTATAGATTCTCTCGACTATACACAAAATTACGCTATAAAAAAAGCGGCGGAATTGCCAAATATGGTTATTTACGGTCCGCCCGGCACGGGGAAGTCGCAAACTATCGTGAACGTAATCGGCGACGCATTGTGCAAAGGAAAGAAAATACTCGTCGTCAGCCAAAAGCAAGCCGCTCTCGAAGTGGTTTTTTCCCGACTCGGAAAACTAAATTCAAAAGCGATGTTTATTTCCGACGCGGAAACAGATAAGTCTTTATTTTACGACAGACTTGCCATAGCCCACTCCAAAGCGGAAGAAGCCCGTTCCTGCGAAAACTTTTTCGAAGAATACAAAAAAATCAACGCGGAATTGAACAAAGAAAAATCCTCCCTCGAAGAAATACGACGCACTCTGTATTCCGATACGGATTTCGGAATAACTTTGCAAAATATGTATGAAAAAAGTTACAACGTAGGGAAAGATACCGTCGATTACGAGTTGTACGTCAAGATGAAAAACACACCGATAGCCGAATACGAATACCGCCGATTAAAAAACGCGGTAGACGAAATCAAATCGAAAAACTTAATCACCGTCTACTCAACGTACAAGAACTATATCGAAAAAAATCCCGTCGCAAACCGCCTTAAATGCGGTTCCGACATTCATACCTTAAAAACTTGCAAAAAAATACTCGACGAGCTTAATTATTCCGATTTTTCGGATAACGACGCGGATACGCTACTTTATTTTCGCTACGCTTCGGCATTCCTTTTCGACCGCAACGTAGGCGAAGACTTCACTTTGTCTAAAATAGCCGACTTGATTATTAAAGCGGAACGTCCCGACCTGTATCTTGCAAAAAAACTTTGTCTTTTCCCCGTTTTTTTCCCCGTATTCCCGTTAGTCGCGGCAAAATACGCCAAAGAGAAACGCAAAATCGTCGCAAAACTCGAAATCACAGCGGACAAAATAGAAGTTTCGGATAAAAAGTTTTTCGCGTTAAAAAACGTGTTGGACGAAGACGGTTACTCTTTGTTTATAGAAAGTCTGATTCGCGGACATCGGGATTTAATCGGTATGATACGGCACGCTCTCGACGAATACCCGACGATTAACGATATGCGTTTAAGTATCGGCAGCCTGAACGAAACGGTAAAAACCGTACTCGATTTTTGCTATAACAATTCGGCGAAAACCGACCTTTCCGCCGACGCGGTTTTAAGTAAAATCCTGTCTTTACGAATATACGGCGAAATCGTCGATAAACATTCCGATTCCGTACCCGCATTAAAGAATTTATCTCGTTTTAACGACATAAGAAAACGTATTTCCGTCCTGAATTCCGAACTGCACGAAGTGGATATAAAAATCGCTCTCCATCGCAATATCGACTCGTACGTTACAAATTCAA
>CACXFJ010000093.1 GCA_902766965.1 uncultured Eubacteriales bacterium
GATTAAGATTTTTCCGCACTAAACTTCGTGACTGCGGAAAAATCCCGCATAACGAGTGGTCGGAGATGGGGCTCGTGTGTTTCTTTCTTACTTTCTTTTCACACCGAAAAGGAAGTAAGTAACTACTTCTTATAAAGAAAAAAGGATAGAACCTAATATCCTATCCTCTCTTTATCTTTTATCGACTGTTCAGTGCTTGCCTCGGAAATTCGCTCAGCGTAAGCCGAAATTCGTTTTTATTTAGCCGTAACGCCGAAATCTTTGATTTTGGTAATTAACCGTTTTTCTTAACGAAAATCGCAGAGTTGACAGAAATGCGGAAAATCGTCGAAGAACCGCAGATAACGGCGTTTTTTTATTAAATCGTTTCCATTAAAAGGCTTAAAAAAATCTTTAATTACTATTGATATTTTTTTCGGCGTATGCTAAAATATACCATATAGTATTATCAATTACTATGTACAGTCGGAGTAGTCTGTCTTTCGTAAGAAAAAAGCTACCTCGATAAATCCTGTTCGGTGGGTGGTGAAATGGCTGATAAACGCGGTTATAACGGTTATAACTCAACATATTCCGCAGGCGGATACGGTTCTGCCAGACCTTCCGCGGGGAAAATGAGCAAAAAAGAGCTGAAGAAGAAAGAAGCCAAAGCAAGACGTAAAGAATACAACGCCACTTTGAGAGCAAGACAAAATTACGCTGCCGAGAACGCAAGATACCGCGCGAAAATCGCGGCGGTCGGCGGAATAGACAATCGTTACTACACTTTACCCGAAGATAAGAAGCAAAGAAAGGAGAAAGACTACTTCTTCGTCATGAGGAAGTTCGTTTGTTTCCTTATGATGCTTTTAATGCTTGTATCTATAGCTTACTTTGCGTTAAATTACGTAAAGATAGCCGCTATACCCTCTAAATTTACGGCGTTGTTTATGGAGACCGAAGCTAAAAAGACCGAAACTCCCGGAGAGGGAGAGGATACGGGAGAAGAGACTCCGCCCGACTCCGAAGCGTCGAACGCCGACGAAACGGGGGATAAGCCCGACATCGGCGGCGAAACGGGCGACGATACGAATACCGATGACGATACGGGAACGGCAGGCGAAGAAAAGACCGACACGGGGATTTACTACTCCGCTCTCGATCCTATTTTCGGCTTTATTAAATACGTCGGTAACAAATTCAATATGGATATAAAAATAGGCGAAAGCCCCTTATACGACGCAATGATAGCGAAAGTGGAAGTGGGTATGGCGGATACGATAGCTCAATATATAATTTTGGCTTTCCCCGTCGCTATGATAGTTTATATTATCACCGCTCTCGTGATGTTCATTAAATGTTTCATCGGAATGTGTGGCAGAAGAATAAGCAAGTTGTTGCCGTTGGGTAGCATAGTAATGTTGCTTTGCGCCGCCGTTACGGCGTTCGGCGGACTCGCTTACCTTACCGACGTCGCGGGAAAAATGAATTACGGCGGAATAGTCACCGTGCTTATAGGCGGAGTTACGGGAGCGGGCGGTTTTACCGGCGGCTACGGATTGCTTATATTGCTCGGACTTCCGCTTATCGCGTTTATTTTGAGTTTGTTCGCGAAGAAGAAAGTGCCTTACAGCATTTTCGACACTTACGGAGAATAGGAGGGTAAAATGTCTAAGAGGAAAAAGATGCAGGAAAAAGCGGAAGCGGAACGTCGCGCCGCAATGCAGAGAAGACGCGAAGACGATTACGGGTACGACTCGGACCCTCGGTTTACTCAGATAATACAGTTGCCGCCCATCGTGCAACCTGTAATAATGATGCCTATCTGCACTCAAATGCCGAATAGTCCTGTGAGAAATACCGACGATTTCGACGACTTTGACGATTTTGACGACGATTTGTTTTAGGCGGAACATATAACCTATGGCAAAGAAAGTCGTCACGGCAGAACCGATAACGGTTGAAGAAAAGCGTCCGTCCTACGCGGGATACGAGATGTCCGCCACGAGCGAATACTATATCTACGGCAGGGGCAACGCGGAAGACTACGCGCGTTCGGTCGGTTGCATAAAAGAAGAATTGAGAAAGACGGCTTACGAAGCGAAACGGCAGCAGGAACCGGTCGTTATCGTCGAAGAAGAGCCGAAGGAGGGGAAGGAGAAGAAGACTAACGGTCGCGCCGTTTGGATAGCGGTATTCTCCTTGTTCTCGCTGATATTTTTCTTTTTGGGGTCAGTCGTTCCGTTTAGTTACGGTTTCGGATTGAACGGAGTGGTTTTGATAGAATTGCTGATTGCCGAATTCGGAAAAATAGGTAAATTCGGCTCGGTAACAGACGCTATACCGTTAATCGCGTTGCTTAGCGTGACGATGGTAGCGGCGTTCGGCGTGGTTCAGCTTATTGCCGGACTCGTAAGATGTCGTTCGGAAAAAACGGGCGGGTTTATTAAGACGATTGCCGTAATCGAACTTATTTTTGCGTTGATTATGGTGGTCGGTACGGCTGTTTGTTGGAGCGGACTCGTTCCCTCCGCAATAATCGTTTTGACGGTTAATACGGTGATAAAAGTCGCCATATCGTTCGGCGAAAAGAACGAGGAAAAGAGGAGGAAGAGAAATGCCTGATATGTACGGAAAAAAACCGGGCGAAAAAATGTGGTCCGATTTTAAGAAGACGTCGGAACAGCCGCCGCAGCAACCTGTTCGCTCCGCGAGCGGAACTTTGCCGCCTATCGTCCAACCTTTGATAGTCGTGCCGTTTTCGAGCCAAATGCAACCTCTTTATCCCAACGATGAAGTTCCGTTCCCTTACGACGATTTTGCCGACGACGGATACGACGATTTCGACGAAAGAACCGTTGCCGAACCGGTAAGCGGAAAGAAAGATAAAAAGGTCCATACTAAAAGAGAAGCGAAGAATATCAACGTCGGAGGCGTGTTCGCGTTTTTATTCGGACTTATCGCGATAGCTTTGGTAGCGGTGAGTTACTTCGTGAATATAGAGTATCTGAACGTGACCGAAGGAGCGAGCGCGCTTGCGGTAATGATTGCCGCGGTCAAGGACATAACGGGAGAAGGTTTAGGCGATATTATGACGCGTCTGTTCCCGTTAGGACTTATCGTAGGCAGCTTGTTTACAGTTCTTACTTTTATTGCGAGCGTATTTTCTTTCAAAGGAAAATATCCGATAGTCGGTAAGGTTTTCGCCGTTCTCGCTTTAATCGGCGCGGCGCTTGCGCTTGCAATGGTGTTCGTAAATAAAATGACCGTGAGTTACGGAGCGTACGCTCTTCCCGCGGTAATCATACTTATGGCAATATCCGCTCTCGCGGCTAAACGCAGAGCGTAAAGGAGCAAAATATGAATAAAGAAAAGAAGCAGGTTTTACTTACCGGCGTCGACCCGAGAGGAGCTAAATATTTTTATTTTTGCAAGAAGTGCAAAACGAAAAATCCGCTCAACGTGCCGACTTGTTCTTATTGCGGACAAAAACGTCCCCGTAACGCTTACGAGTACGCTCACGTAGAAATACCGAGACCTACTCCCGAATACGGAAGAGACATCGACCGCACCGCTCGCAACGCGTATCCCGCTTGCCCGCAACCGTGTTTTGCGACGCCTTTGCCGACCGACGGAAACTACGACGCAAAGAATTTCGTCAATAACGCCGTAGCGAATTTGCCTACTTATTATATGACGGACGAATACGGAAGAGTGTACAGAGCCAAAGTTAAATACGGCGCGATGCCGTGTTCCGGCCCCGTACCCGTAGCCACACCGTCCACCACTATTCAGACGTCGGCAATAAACGTAAACTTAAACAATAATTATTAGGAGAGAGAGTACTACCATGGATAATCTTAATCAGAACAACGGTTCTCTTCAACACAGAGGGGTATTAAACGGTCAACAAGGCACATGGGTTCCCGTAGAATCGGAATCGGTACCTTTTCAGGTGAGTAACGATCCCGCCCACCCCAGTATGGCGCAGGACGGAAATTACTATTACGCGCAGGGCGGCGCTCCGCAGTCGGCTAACGGCTTCGGACCCATTCAGGCTAATCAATTCAACGCCATTCCCACGCCGTCGAACATCGTTCAGCTTCCGCCTATCGTTCAACCCATAGCCCTCGTGCCGTTCGCTTCGCAGAACCAGCCTTTGGTTCAGTACGACCCGAACTATCGCGAAGAAATTCCGCAGACTAATCTCGAACCCATTTACAGAGCGAAACCCTATTCGGGCTTGTCGGTACTCTGTATCCTTCTCGCGGTAGCGGCTATCGTGGTAGCAAGCCTTATAGAATGTATCTCCGTGGGAGCGACCGCGCTCGATTCGGTGTTCGGTTTGCTCGTTAAATTCGGAGTAGGTTCTTTCACCAGCCATTATTACGACGCTATCCTTGCGGGCGAAACCGTGGCGATTACGGCGTATATAGTTCCCGTAGCGTATCTCGTTTCGATGGTTCTTGCGTTGGTTATGGTAATTTATTATTTGATAAAACTCGCAAAACGTCAGTCTCCCAGACATTTCAGCGTAGTTACGTTGATAGCCTTGATAGCGGCGGCGGTAGCGACGGTAATAGAATTTATTACCGACGGAATGGAACCCGCGATAGGCGCGTACGTAATGTTGGGCGTGCTTGTGGTTCTTCTCATAGCTCCGCTTTTCGCAAGAAAAGGCGCGCAGGTCATCGATTACAGCGCGTCGAAGAGACTTTACGGCGACAATAAATAAAAAGGAAAAAGGAAGTTAATATTTATGGTTTTCGAAAAATTAAAAGAAGTTTTGGTAGAAGAAATCGGAGTTTCTCCCGAAGAAGTGACTATGGACAGCAATATGGTCACCGACATAGGAGCCGACAGCCTCGATATAGTGCAACTCCTCATAAAAATGGAAAAAGAATACGGATTTAAGTTCTCCGACGAAGAGATGAAGAACGTAAAAACCGTAGGAGACGTGGTAAGATATATCGAAGAAAAAATAAAATAATAGTTTCCCGCCCTCGCGGCGGGATTATTATTGAGAGCGAGTTCGAGATTATATATTAGGATAACGAAACGAGCTTTTACGGTTTTTGAAAAGGCGAAAAACGGCGTAACGGACAGGCGTAAGCCGACGACAACTAAGTCGAAGGTTTTTATAAAAAATCGTTGACATAAAGCAAACCTTGTGGTATGCTTATAAGGCACCTTAGGAGGGTGTAATTTTTTTGGAGGCGTTTTATAATGCGAGTAAAGATAACCCTTGCTTGTACGGAATGCAAACAGCGCAATTACGACAAGAAAAAGAACAAGAAAAATACTCCGGACAGAATGGAGTTGAAAAAATATTGCAGATTTTGTAAAAAACATACTGTTCACAAAGAAACGAAATAACACGGAGGCTATTCGATGGCAAAAAATGACACCAAGCTCGATTTACCCGAGATAGAAGCCGCTCCCGCTCCCGAAAAAAAAGGGCAGGACAAGAAAACCGCTTCAAAAAAGGGCAACAAAAAGCGCAGATCGGCGGGTAAGTTTTTCCGAGATATAATTAGCGAACTCAAAAAAGTATCGTGGGGTTCGTTCAAGAAGAGCAAAGACAACAGCAGCGTGCAGGCGCAGACCGGCGTAGTGCTTGTCGTTACTTTGGTCTTCATGATTATCGTTGCGGCAGTGGACGCAGGTTTGGCTCAGCTTTTGAAATTATTGTTGAACGCCGCGTAGTCCACGCGTTTGTGAATCAGGAGTTAATATAAATATGGATAGTAAAGATGTAAGATGGTACGTCATACACGTCTATTCTTCCTACGAATCGGTTGTTAAAAATAACTTGGAGAAGATGATTGAAAATAACGGTCTTCAAGATTATATTTTGGAAATAGCCATTCCCGTAGAGGAGGATATCGTAGAAAAGAACGGCAAGAGGAAAGTCGTCGAAAGAAAGAAATTCCCCGGCTACGTCTTTTTGAAGATGACGTATACCGATCAACTGTGGTATATGATTACCAATACTCGCGGAGTAACCGGTTTTGTCGGACCTCAGGGCAAGGCTCTTCCTCTTACCGCGGAAGAAATCAAGCGTATGGGTCTTGAAAAAGTGTCCGTCGAGGACTTCGATATGGCTGTCGGCGACAACGTCAAGGTAGTCAGCGGCGCGTTGGAGACCTTCCTCGGAGTCGTGGACGAAATTTATCCCGACAAGCAGAAAGTTCGCGTCATAGTCCAGATGTTCGGACGTCAGACGCCGGTAGAACTCGATTTTAACCAAATCGAAAAAATATAAATATGACGGGCGAAAGCCCTTTATAGATATGGGAGAACGGTAAAAATCTATTCAGTTGCCGTTCGTCAGAACCAGTTAGTCAAAGGAGGCAAACTATGGCTAAGAAAATTTCGGCAGTAGTAAAGCTGCAACTCCCCGCAGGCAAGGCAACCCCGGGACCGCCTGTAGGATCCACCCTCGGACCGCACGGTATCGCCATACCGATGTTCACCAAGGAATTCAATGAAAAGACCGCTTCTCAGGCAGGACTTATCATTCCGGTAATTATCACTATTTACGCAGACCGTTCCTTCACGTTCGTGTTGAAGACTCCGCCCGCACCCGTTCTTATCAAGAAAGCATGCGGAATAGAAAGCGGTTCCGCTAAACCCAACCGCGAAAAAGTGGCAAAATTGACTCGCGCTCAACTCGAAGAAATCGCGAAGACCAAAATGCCCGACCTCAACGCAGCTAATCTCGAAAGCGCAATGAGCATGATCGCGGGTACCGCAAGATCTATGGGCGTAACCGTAGAGGACTAATCGGAGGTGATAATATGAAACACGGAAAGAAATATGTAGATTCTTTGAAAGAATTCGATAAGTCCAAGGCTTACGAACCCGCCGAAGCGTTGAAATACGTAGTAGATTCCGCAAAGGCTAAATTCGACGAAACCGTCGAACTCCACTGCAAACTCGGCGTAGACCCCCGTCACGCTGACCAACAGGTAAGAGGCGTAGTCGTTCTTCCCCACGGAACCGGTAAAACCCTTAAAGTTTTGGTAATCACCAAAGGCGCGAAAGCCGACGAAGCGGTAGCCGCAGGCGCCGACATCGTAGGCGCGGAAGAAATCGTCCAGAAGATTCAGGGCGGATGGTTTGACTTCGACGTATGCGTCACCACTCCCGATATGATGGGCGTCGTAGGACGTTTAGGTAAAGTTCTCGGTCCTAAGGGACTTATGCCTACCCCGAAAGCCGGTACCGTCACCATGGACGTCACCAAAGCAATCAAGGATATCAAAGCAGGTAAAGTCGAATACAGAGTAGACAAGACCGCTATCATTCACTGCCCCGTAGGTAAGGCAAGTTTCGGAGTGGAAAAACTCAACGACAACTTCAACACCCTTATCGAAGCCATCATCAAGGCGAAACCCGCCGCAGCAAAGGGCGTATATTTAAGAAGCGTCACTTTGGCAAGCACGATGGGACCCGGAGTTAAGGTTAACGTAAAAATGTAACGTAAATTTACGCGGAGAAACGTTCTCCGCGTGATTTCCTTATTAAATTCCTTGACGAAGGAAAGACAAACGACTATAATATAAACGTACTCATTTCAAAGACTGCAAGCGCTTCGGCTTAAATTCGTATGAGGCTTGGATAGAAAGAGGTATAAATTGAATTAAAAATCAGTTTACTCCGCAATCTCAGTCTTTGGTTGCGGAGTTTTTATTATATCCTTGCAAAAGGATAAAGAAAAAAATAGGAGGTAAAAGAAAGTGTCAGCATTGAGAGACCAAAAGGTAGCAAAAGTCGCCGAGATTAAGGAAAAACTCGAAAAAGCAAGCTCTTTCGTACTGTTGGACTACAAAGGTCTTACCGTTGCGGAAGATACCGAGTTACGTTCGGCTTTCCGTAAAAGCGGCGTAACCTATCACGTTTACAAGAACCGTCTTGTAAAAATCGCCCTCAATGAAATGGGATACAACCAGTTCGACGACGCGTTGAACGGACCTACGGCTGTGGCTATGGGTTCCGACGATATCGCCGCTCCCGCTAAAATCGCTCTTGAAAAGTCCAAAGCTTTCAAGAAGATGGAAGTTAAGTGCGGATTAGTCGACGGAAGTTTCCTTGATCAAGCAGGGTGCAACACTCTTGCGACGTTGCCCAGCAGAGAAGGGCTCATCTCGCAAATTCTCGGATTGTTACAATCCCCGGTGGCAGGCTTGGCCAGAGCGCTCGCCGCTATTGCCGAAAAACAGGCATAACAAAACAAAAAAATTTATCGGAGGAATTAAAAAATGGCAGATATACAGAAAATAATCGAAGAAGTAAAGTCCATGACCGTTCTCGAATTGAACGACTTGGTTAAGGCATTAGAAGAAGAATTCGGCGTAAGCGCAGCCGCTCCTATGGCTGTTGCAGGTGCTCCCGTTGCAGGCGCAGCTGCTCCTGCAGAAGAAGAAAAGACCGAATTTGACGTAGTACTCAAAGCCGCCGGCGCTAACAAAATCGCAGTTATTAAGGCTGTTCGTGAAGCTACCGGACTCGGACTCGTTGACGCAAAGGCTATGGTTGACGGCGCTCCCAAGACCGTTAAGGAAGCTCTCTCCAAAGAAGCCGCGGACGAACTCGCCGAAAAGCTCAAAGCCGCAGGCGCAGAAGTCGAAATCAAGTAATTTTACTTATTACGATAAAAAAGAAGGCACTCGGAAGAGTGCTTTTCTTTTTGTTGATTTTTATCCGCAACTCAAAACCAAAAGTTTTGAACGTCGTTTCGAAAGTCGGTTCGTTATTTTTTAATTCTCGTTGCGCATTTCGTGGACAACATTACGTCGTGGACGAGGATGGCGGTGGAGGTACAGCGATTGTTTTTATTGTAGACGCAACGTGCCGTACATTGAACCACCGAGGGCGCGTCGTTAAGGAATTCGTTGCTCGCTTCCATATCTTTAAAAGTTTGTTCGAGCGTACCGCCGGCACGTTTTATCTTGCTGTCACAGACGCCTTTATCGTTGACGGATATTATTCCTGCGTTACAGTGACATTTTACGTTGTGTTGGCAATTTGCCGTAGTGCATTTGAGTTGTAACATGTTTTACTCCTTTAAGTTAATATCGTGGTTAGTATGCGAGCAAGTAATAATATTATTCTTCGGAGCGTCCCATACACATTGCTTTACGCCGCAAAAAACGGGGAGAAGATAATTTTGTATGAGTAATATAGGACAAGCAACGACAAAAAGCGGATATAAATCAGTGTTTTTACGGCTTTTGCGAAAACTTCTTCTACCGTACTTAGTACGGCTACGTCTTGTTTTTGCAAAAAACCAACGCATCTGAGCCACTCCTTTTATCTGAGAGTTGACAAAAACACCTACGGAATTTATAATTATTAAAAACTAAAACATAAGGAGTGGCTCAAAGTGAAAGTAATTTTGTTACAGGACGTGAAGGCAATGGGCAAAAAAGGCGACGTGGCGGAAGTCAACGACGGATACGCTCGCAATTTTCTTATTCCCAAAAAAATGGTAATGGAAGCTACGAAAAACGCGATAAACGAACTCAATCAGAAGAAAGCCAACGAAGCGAAGAGGCTTGCGGAAGAGAAAGCCGCCGCTCTCGCTCTCTGCAAAGAACTCAACGGCAAGGAAGTTTCCGTTCCCGTTAAGTGCAACGGCGGAAAAATGTACGGCAGCGTAACCACGCAGGACGTCGCGGACGCTTTGGCAAAAGCAGGATATACCGTGGACAAAAAGAAAGTGACCTTACACGAAACGATTAAGGCTCTCGGAATATATAACGCGGATATTTGGTGCTATAAAGAAACCATTGCGAAGATTAAAATTAAAGTGGTAGAGCAATAGTGGTAGTGAGTTGCCACTATGTGGAGTGAATTTCCGCCGTAGGCGGAGTTAATTGCCACTTCGTGGCGTTAATTTCCACTTCGTGGAGTTAATTGCCCTAACGGGCGTGAATTGCCAAAATCAGAGATTTCGGCGTTAAGGATATAAAGTATATGACGGAATAGGCGTATTTTCTATTCCGTTTTTATCTGTATATAGGGTTTTGTATATCCCGCCCACCCACCCTAACGGATATTTTTATCCTTATGTAAATAAATTACATTCAAGTAATATATTTTGTTGAGAAAGACTTACTTTAATAAAATCGGAGTTGGTCTATCCTTATACCAATAAAGTTCAAAGTTCGTTCAAGTAATGAGTTTGTAGAGAAAGACTTACTTTGTTAAATTCGGATAAAGGGGAACATTATGAGGAAAGGGGGTTATTAAGGGGGCTTGGAGCGATGCCCCCTTAATTATATATTCATTTTATCCTTGTGAAAAGGAAAGCGTGTTCGGTCGAGCCGGAC
>CACXFJ010000094.1 GCA_902766965.1 uncultured Eubacteriales bacterium
ATATCTTATTTAAGAAACCGCTTATCCTACGGATGCCGGTGAGACGCATATCTACTTCCTTGATATAATATCAATTATACGCTTTTTTGTCAACCGCTTTCCGATATTTTTTCGGATAAGAATTATATTTTCGTAAACTTCCCTTTGCGGTTCGGGAATTTACGGAATATTATTTTTCGGGAACGGAGGGTACGCCGCTTCTGTATTCGTACTTCGTCATATCTCTGCCGTCTATCGCGACGCTGCCGCTCGTGGGAGCGTTGAATCCGCTTCCCGCGGTAAAGTATACGTCTTTATATTTTTCGGCGAGATTGTTGCTTTCTTCGTAACCTTCCGTTCTGCCGTAAGTCGCTTCGGTAATAAGATTAAGTTCTTCGTTATATACGGATATTTTGAGGGCTCCGTTTTCCAACGTCCCGAACACGTACACGAACTTATCGGTTCTGCCCGCTTCGAAAAATCTTACTCCCACTTTGCCGTTTTCGTCGACGTAGGAAGTGGAATTCATATTGCTGTACGCGTTCTCTACTTCATAACGGTCGGGTCTTCCCTGATTAAGGAAAGTCGCATTTACAGTAGACGCCGCTCCTTCTTTCAAGGTCAGAACGGAGTTGTTATAAACGGAGTTTACCACGGAAGCGAAAGCCGTATCGCAGATTTCTCTCGTGATGCCGCTGCCGTTCATTTTGAATTCCGCCGAGTCGCAGGAAGAATCGGAAAGTTTTGCGTCTCTCAATACGCCGCCCACGCCGCCTACCGTCGCGCTTCTGTATTCGACGTCGGCTTTCATCGTCTCTACCTTGCCGCCGCTTATTTCGGAGGCGTTGCACGCAAACGCGAATATACCGCCCACGCTCATGGACTGCGCGTTGGAGTAATGAGTGGAATTTACTATAATATTTTTAGTCGTATCGTCCGCCACTACGCAATTATCGGCGAGCGCAACCACTCCCGCAACGGCGCTTTTTACGTGTACGCCCGTCTTTACGTTTATATCCGTAACGACGGAATTTTTTATATTTCCGTTATATCCCGCGGCAGCTATTCCGCCGACGTAAACGCTCTTACCGTATATATTGCATTTGCCGGCGAAAGAAGAATCGGTAATTTGACCGCCTTTTATTACGCCGCATACGCCGCCGACGAAAATCTGCGAAGCCGCCGCCGCGTCGTAACTTCTGTCTCCGGATACTATATATCTTTCTTCTACCGTACCTTCGGCGATTTCTTCGGGTTCGGCGTTATCCTTATTATACAAGTACGCGCGCGTATATTCGTTGTTGAAATCGACGGCGGAAGTCACGTTTTTGAAAGTCGCGTTGCCGTTGCTGTACGCGTTCACGCCGCCTACGTAAAGAGTGACGTCGTTGCCGTACACGCTACCTTGTCTTTCGCCCTTATCGTCGTAAGCGTTGGATTTTTTGTAAGTGTTATTGAAATTCACGGTTCCGTCTACGGAAATATTTTCATAAACGCTTTCTCCGGCGCTGTACGCGACGAGTCCGGAAACGTAGCAATAGCTGTCGTCGGCGTAGTAATTGAAGTCAATATTCCTGACCGACAAATTCTTGAAAGTAGCCGATTTTGCGTATCCGAACAAAGCGAGCGTCGAGAAAGACGCCGTGTTTTCCACACCTTTATCCTTGCCGAGACGGTCGATAATAGGCGTGCCGTCCGAATTCCAACCGTTAAACTTAACGTTTGTAATGCTCTTGCCGTTGCCGTCGAACGTGCCGTAAAACGCCTTGTCAATGGTTTCGCCTATCGGCGTCCATGCTTCTATCGCCCCTAAGTCGATGTCGTTATCGAGGACGAAAGTGAAGTTCTTGTAAGATTCGCCGAGATACTCTTTGACGTTTACCAAATCTTCCACGGTGGAAATACGTTTGGTTTCCGCAGGATAAATAGTTATCTCTTCGTTGTTTTTATCCTTACAAGCCGTCGCAGTAAAAGCAAGGACTACCACGATAAAGACGGCAAGGATTACTTTAATCGATTTTTTCATATATTATTCTCCGACGTGAAAAGCGGAATCTACGAACTTTGCGAAATCGAGGTAAACTTCGTCTTTATTTGTTTCGTTAAGGATTTCGTGTCTTGCTCCGGGATAAACTTTGAATTCGGGTTTAAGTCCGAGACCGAGATAGAAATTGTTAAGTTTGGTCGCCAAAACGGAACGATTGCTGACGGGGTCGTCGCTTCCTACCGCTATCATAAGTTTGAAATCGGGAGAAATGGTCTTTGCGTCCGCTCCGTACATTTTCATTACGCCGCGGAAGAAGCTAAGGTAGTATCCGATGCAAAGAACGTATCCGCAATCGGGATCGGCTTCGTATTTAGCCACCTGTTCTTTATCTCTCGAAAGCCACGCGAATTCCTGTCCCTGATCGGCAAAAGGTTTGTTATAATTACCGAAGCTCAATTTATTGATAAGTTTGCCGGGTTTGTCTTCTCCGACGAAAAACGCCTGAATACTTGCGATAAGTTTGCCCGAAGCCAAAAGCGCGTTCTTCATGTGTGCGGTTCCGCTTAATATAGCTCCTTCCAACTTGTCGCTGTGAAGTTCTATAAACCTTTGCGAAAGGAAACTGCCGTAGCTGTGACCGATAAGAACAACGCCCTTATTGTAAGTGGTCTTCAAATAGTCGCATAAGGTGTTCATATCTTCGAGAGTCTGATTCCAACTATCGCCGTAAGTCATGCCGTTTTGTCCGTTTATCGCGCCTCTTCTGTGTCCTCTGTGGTCGTCTGCGGCTACGATATATCCTCTTGCGTTAAGAAATCTTGCAAATTCGTCGTAACGGTCGGGATGTTCCGCCATACCGTGCGCAATCTGCACGCATCCGATCGGATTTTCGACTTCGTCCCAAAGGTCTATACCTATATCGGTATCGTCAAACGCTTTCAAATAGAATTGTTTCATAGCAAAGAATCTCCATTTACATTAAAATATAATATATTATATCATCATATTAAATACATTTCAACCCCTTTTTGCCGAATGTTTTTGTCGAAAATCTTATCCTGTTGTATCAAAACGAAATATTTGAAAATAACATATAACGTAAGGAAGCGAGGTGTTTATCAAAACGGTAATTTTAACGGGCGGCGGCACGGCGGGACACGTCATTCCCTCTCTCGCTCTTCTGCCCGAACTGAAAAAACGAAACGTAAACGCTGTTTTTATCGGCGGCGACGGTATGGAAAAAGATTTGGTTCCGGCAAGCGGAATCCCTTTTCACTCGGTAAGCGTAGTTAAATTCGACAGAAAAAATCCCTTTAACAACCTTAAAATTCCCGCAAAGCTCATAAAAGGAACGGTGGAAGCGGAAGAAATTTTCGGTTTCGTAAAGCCCGACGTCGTGTTCGCGAAAGGCGGCTACGCCTCTCTTCCCGCTTGTTTCGCCGCAAAAAAACTTTCCGTCCCGGTAGTCGTACACGAAAGCGACTATTCTTTCGGTTTAGCCAACAGGATTATAAAAAAATTCGCCGCGGCAACTCTTACTTCTTTCCCGGAAACGGGCGGAAAATACGTGGGAAATCCCGTACGCAGAGAAATTCTTTGCGGAAACAAATACCGAGCGAAAACTATTTATCCCGTAAATCCGAATAAAAAAACCGTGCTTATATTCGGCGGCAGTTCGGGCGCGACGAAAATCAACGAAACGGTTTACGCCGGGCTTGACGAGTTGACGAAAAAATACAATATTATTCATATTGCCGGCAAAAACGGCGATTTTACGAAAAAAAGTAAAGATTATTTTCAAATCCGCTACGCTTCGGATATAGCCGACCTCTTCGCTCTTTGCGACGCTGCCGTATCGAGAGGGGGAGCGAACGCCTTGTCTGAACTTGCCGCGCTCAACAAACCCTCCGTAATAATCCCTCTGCCGAAAGGAACTTCGCGAGGCGACCAGTTGGACAACGCAAAGTCGTATAAAAAACGAGGATACTTTGAAATTCTTCCGCAAAACGAACTTACCGCGGACTCCTTGCTCGCCGCCATAAGCAACGCGAAAATAAACGATAATCCGACTTCTTACGCCGCCGACGCCATTAAACTTATCGTCGACGAAATAGAAAAGTACTGTTAGACGGAGATTCTGTCTAATCGTTCGAGAATTAGGGATTGCGTGTCGAAAACGGGTTAATTTTGTTTTTATTTGACTACTTTTGCGGCTGAAATAACCTTTTTTTAGAAAAGTCGTATCATCGTTTATGAGGTGATACTATGAAAAACTTTGTAAAAAAACACACGGTCGGGATACTCGCCGTAATTCTACTTACGGCAATAGTAGTCTTGTCGGTAGCCGCTTTCGCTCCGAAAAAAGACGAAACTCTGACCGACGACAGATTAGAGGACACGTCGAAAGTCACTCCGATAATTCCCGACGAAAAAAACGAAATACCTTTATATACGCAAACCTTGCCGAAAAGTTCTTCTCCGTCGGAAAAATATCTCTTCGAACAGACCGTCTGCGGCAACGGCAATATACGCCTTGCGGCGGCGTTGCAAACGGTATCCGCCACTTACATAATAGCGGAAACCGACTGTAAGTCCGGCGACGTAGCTTCCGATAAAAAGACGGTGGGAATAGTAAAAACCGATTCTCTCGGTAATATCGAAAAGTCGATTTGTATCCAAAACAATAGGAATTTTTCTTACGTCGCGTCAAACATAACTAACGACGGTATCGTGATAATTGTTGCCGACGATACCAAATCGTATTTGTTCGTGACTGTAACTGACTACAATCTGAACGAAACGACGACCGAAGCCGTCCCCTATGCGGAGAACGCGAAAATCTTCCCGCTCAACGATTGCTATCTCGTATTCCTCGACAACGGGCAAGAAACTTTCGTGTTAAAATCTTCTAAAGACGGCTTTGATTTTTCCTCGTTCTCTCTCGGCGAAATCGTCGACGTCTTCGATTACGGAAACTATTTCAAGATATTTTATAACGCAACCGACGGATACGGAATAAGCGATTTATCGAAAACCGATTTTACCGTAAATAAGACTATATTTGTATCATCGGCTACGCTTAACTGTATTATTCCCTTCGTCGAAAACGGCAAACAAATTTATCTTGCCGCCGAAAGCGACAACGGATTATATATACGAAAATTTTATTCCGACCTTTCGCCTTCCTCTTCCGACCGTAAAAAGATAGGTTCGGCTACTTTGCTCGGACACGGCGCGGACAATACGAATATGTATCTGTGCCTGACGGGCGGAATAAACGGAATCGTTACGGTAAGGACGAACCTTACTCTGTCATATTCCTTAAATAAAACAACCGCCGTAATATCGAAAATCTACGACAGAGCCTTCGATAATAACACGTTCACCCTTCTCGTCTCCGACGGCGACGGGAAATCGGTCACTATTAAAATAAGCGAAAACGGTTCGGAAACTTCTTACTACGACTCAACCGACAACGCCGCGTTGTTGGCGTATCCGAACGGCACTTTCGGGATAGCGTATAATTCCTCGTTCTACGACTATTCCGCAATAAAAATAATAGGTCTCGGATAAAACGACGGAAAGAACCTCCTTTTTACTCTGATTTCCGTTTTTTCGACGGGCGACAGGATTTTCTTGCCGCCCGTCGTTTTGTCCGCTATGCTATAGAGACTACGTCGCTTGAAAGGTATACCGATATATGTTATAATGCGATTATAACTAATTAAAAGACGTTTTTACGACGATAAAAAGACAAAAAGGGTAGATAATGAACAAATTAGCAAAAATAGTCAGAATAATAACCATACCTACTTTACTTTTCTTCGCGACGCTGTTCATAATGTTTTACACGAATCGCGATTGTTTTCCTACCGCCGCGGAATTGTGGGTTCCTATATGTTTTATAGGTTGCTTCCCCTTGCTTGCGTACGCCTTGGCGTTTGTTCTTAAACTTTGCAAGAAAGTCGAAGGCGACAAATATCGAAAGACGCAACGAACTTTTGCTTTTATATTCAGCGCAATAGGATACGCCGTAGCTTTCGTATTGAGCCTGACTTTGAAATTAAATCGTGTAATCACGATACTGACCTCGTCGTATTTTTTCAGCGTAATATTTTTGTCCTGCTTCAATTTGTGTAAATTAAAAGCCAGCGGCCACGCTTGCGGAATCACAGGGCCTATACTGTTTTTGTGCTATTTCGTCAATCTTATCTACATAATACCGTGCGTTATCGTTTTTGCACTCTCCTTCTGGTCGTCGCTTTATCTGAAACGTCATACCGTGACGCAACTCATTTTCGGGGCTTTGAGCGCCGTCCTCGCTTTTATCCTCGCATTGCTTTTATTCCGAGCAGGCACGACGATTTGAACTTGCTTATAAAATACTCTTAAAATTTACGCGTCGTTTTTACGACGCGTTTTTCATTGCCTTATCTTTTGCGTTAGCAAATACGTTACGCTTATACGTCGAGTTTTACTTTACCCGAACATAAAAAAAGAACGGATTTACCGTTCGTATGAAACTTTGTGGTGCCGTTGACCGGGGTCGAACCGGTACGATATTGCTATCGAGGGATTTTAAGTCCCTTGCGTCTGCCTATTCCGCCACAACGG
>CACXFJ010000095.1 GCA_902766965.1 uncultured Eubacteriales bacterium
GTAGACGACGTTTTTGGGAAAGTCCGTAAAACTACAAATACCGACCGCTTTTTTTAACGGTTTTATTCTCAAAAAGAATTTTGTTTTTCTTTTCGTTTTACGGACGGAAAGCTCCGTCCAAAGACGCTCCTACACGTTAAAGCGGAATAATACCACATCCCCGTCCTTAAAGACGTAATCTTTTCCTTCGCTCCTCACTTTCCCTTTTTCTTTGGCGGCGTTGTAGCTGCCGCATTCCATAAGGGTGTCGTAGTCCACGACCTCCGCTCTTATGAAGCCTTTTTCGAAGTCGGAATGTATTTTTCCTGCGGCTTGCGGAGCTTTGGTTCCTTTTTCTATCGTCCAGGCCCTCGTTTCTTTTTCGCCCGCGGTAAGGAAACTTATAAGTCCCAACAGGGAATAGCACTTTTTGACGAGTTTGTCCAAGCCGCTTTCTTTAATTCCAAGCTCTTCCATAAAAATTTCTTTTTCGTCGTCGGGGAGTTCGGAAAGTTCTTCTTCGAGTTTTACGCAGAGAGCGACTACTTCGCTGCCTTCGTTTTTCGCGTATTCGGTCACGGCTTTGACGTAATCGTTATCTTCGCCGCCCTCCGATACGTTGGCGCAGTAGATTACGGGTTTGGAACTCAAAAGAAAAAGTCCGTCCACGAATTCTTTTTCTTCTTTCGTAAACTCCATGCTCCTTACCGACTTGCCCTGCTGTAAAGCGGCGTCTATTCTCATGAGAATATCGAGTTCTTCCTTGTATTTTTTATCTCCGCTCTTCATTGCGGTCTTCGTCTTGTCTATTCTTCTCGACAGGGCGTCCATGTCGGAAAAGATAAGCTCTAAGTTTATGGTTTCTATATCCCT
This sequence comes from uncultured Eubacteriales bacterium, assembly GCA_902766965.1. Classification (GTDB taxonomy): domain Bacteria; phylum Bacillota; class Clostridia; order Christensenellales; family DTU072; genus CAG-1782. The sequence goes on from CACXFJ010000095.1 coordinate 853, forward strand.
TACGGGGTCGATTTTGCCGTCGACGTGGGTTATATTCTCGTCGTCGAAACATCTTACGACGTGGACAATCGCGTCTACTTCTCTTATGTGCGACAAAAACTTGTTGCCTAATCCTTCGCCCTTGCTCGCTCCCTTTACGAGACCTGCGATATCGACGAATTCTATCGTCGTGTATACGGTGCTTTTACTGTTGTATAAAGCGGTGAGTTTATCTATTCTTTCGTCCTTAACGGTGACTATTCCCACGTTCGGCTCTATCGTGCAGAAAGGATAATTCGCCGCCGGCGCGCCCGCTTTCGTGAGGGCGTTGAAGAGAGTGCTTTTTCCTACGTTGGGAAGACCGACTACTCCGAGTTTCATTTTGCGTTAGCTCCTTGCTTAATAAATTAACGCATAGATTATACACCGATTTCATATTTATGTAAAGGATAGGAGCGTTCATATTGCGTTTCTTTTCCTTGAAAAACGAATAGTCAAAGAAGAAGGATAAAAACGATGAACAAACTTTTACAGGGATTTATTTTAGGTTTAGCGCAAGGTTTGACGGAGTTTCTGCCCGTGTCTTCGAGCGGTCATCTCGTGCTTCTCGAGTCGCTCGGAGTGGGGGAGAATAATTTGTTTTTTAACCTTGCTTTGCACGTTGCCACCCTTGCGGCGGTGTGTATCGTTATGCGGAAAGAAATTTTCGCCGTGCTTAAAAACCCGCTCGGAAGCGAAATGCGGTTTCTCGTCTTGTCTGCCGTTCCGACGGCGGTCATAGCGCTTTTGATAAAAAAATATTGCCCGAAAGAAAACGAGTATTTGCCGTTTTTCTTTATCCTTACTTCGGCGGTTCTCGTCCTGCCGAACGTTATTAAAAAAAGCCCTTGCCCTTTGAACGACGGAACCTGCGTAAAAGACGCTCTTATTAGCGGTATAGCACAGGGGATAGCCTGTTTTTCGGGGTTGTCGCGGAGCGGAACGACGGTGTCCGCGCTCTCTCTTTGCGGAGTGGAGGGCGAAGAAGCGGCGAAATTATCTTTTCTTATGTCGATACCCGTGATAGTGGGCGGTACCGCGGTGGAAGCGGCTACCGGCGGCGCGACGGGCGTCGACCTTCCTTCTCTTGCGGTGGGCGCGGCAACGGCGTTTATCGTAGGAATAGTCGCTATCAAATTTTTTATGAAAATAATGAAAAGTCGCAAACTTTGGGTGTTCTCGATTTATACGTTTTTAGTCGGAATAGCGTCTTTTTTAATAATGTTCGTGAAACCTTAAAATAGGCGTGAAACCGCCATGCGTAGCGACCGATACAAAAACAGAACCCGTTTGCCAAAAGAAAACCCTATCGACAAAATCCGCCTTTGTGGAAAAAAGTGTGGAAAAATCGAAAAATCGGCAAGTTATCCACACGAGCGTGGAGGAAAGAAAGTTGAGAACATAAAAAATCGGCATATTTTCGACAATAAAACAACGAATACCGCCGAAAGTAAACGTATTTTCTATTGTGGATAACTTTGTGGAAAACTCTCGATAAAAACCGGCGAAGTTGATAAAAACTTAATTTTACCGCGTTTTAGGGATACCTAACCGCTTGTGAAGGGAAAAAGAGAGAAAGCCGAAAAGGAAAGAATTTTTAATAAACGCGAAAAACTCGAAAAAGTTTCACGACGTTACGGAGGTAAATATATGAATAATAAATCGCTTATGAAAATCGACGAAAACGGGGCAAAACTTAAACTTATATTTTTGAAGAAAAAAACCTTGTTCGTTGCGATTTTAGTTATCGTTTTATGTGCGGTTTTCGTCCTCGGCGGAATAGGCATATCCAAATCGGCTTTGGCGACTCCCGTATATAAAAGCGTGGTTGTTATCGACCCCGGTCACGGCGGTATCGACAGCGGAGTTATAGGCAAGACCGGGTACAGAGAGAGCGAATTTAATCTCGATATGGCGAAGGAACTATCTTCGCTTTTGGAAAAGGCGGGGTTTAAGGTAATTCTCACAAGAGTTAATTCCGACGGGCTGTACGCCGATTCCGACGTTAATAAGAAAAAAGCCGATATGGCGGCGAGGAAAAAGATAATTAAGGACAACAATCCCGATTTTATCATAAGTATCCACGCAAACAAGTTTCCCGGAGATTCTCGCCGCGGCGCGCAGGTTTTTTACGACGGAATGAACAAGGGCGGCAAGGCTCTCGCCGACGGCATACAGAACAATCTCAATATCCTTAATCAAAAAAACGTGGGCAAAGGCTACTCCGCTCTTAACGGCGACTATTTTATGCTGAAATGTTCCGCCGCCCCGTCGGTTATCGTGGAATGCGGGTTTTTAAGTAACGCCGACGACGAAAAACTGTTGTCGACCCCCGATTATCGCAAGGAGTTGGCGTTTGCAATATACAGCGGACTGGCAAGCTACTGCGAAGCGTAGTAATCGGCTTTGGAAATAAGGAGCGGCACAGGTACGTTGATTTTTTCAGAAAAAATGCCCGAAAACCTTATATTTTCGCCGTTGCCGAGCGACGAAGATAATAGAGTTTGACATAAAGTCGGATTTTGCATATAATAACAAAAGAATACAATTTTCGGAGAACTTATGCAAAAGTGCAGACTGGTCGTCAATACCCTCAGCGGAAACGCGAAAAACTTGCCGAAAATCGGCGACGTAGAGGCGTTTTTGAAGGAAAATTACGACCTCGAAACGGTTTATATCAGTGAAGAAAACGACGTTCGCATAAAGGACCTTACCGACGGAATAGACGTTCTGGCGGTTTGCGGCGGAGACGGAACTCTTAATTCCGCCGTCAACGCCGTTTCGGGGAAGACCGTCGACCTTATGTACATTCCGTGCGGAACCCTTAACGACACCGCTAAAAGTATGCGTCTTGCGAAAAGGCTGTCGAAAGGTAATCGCCGTATACGGTTCGTCGATATGGGACTGATAGACGAAACGAAATTCGCTTACGTCCTCGCCGGCGGTACTTTTACCGAAATAGGTTACGAAACGAAAATAAAGACGAAAAAGCATTTTAAGATGCTCGCGTATCTTATGCAGGTCTTTAAGGCGTACAAAATTCACAGAATAAACGCCGAAATAAATTTGGGCGACAGAGTAATAAAAGACGAGTTTACTCTGATTATGGCGATAAACTGTTCCCGCTGTTTCGGATTCAGATTTAACCGACGTTACGTTCACAACGACGGACAGGCGCAGCTGCTTTTAATAAAAAGTCCCCGTCACGACGGACTGTTGGGCAAGATAGAGATATTTTTCCCGTTTTTCAGAGCCTTTTTTATGGGATTCCGAAAAGAAAAAGACGGCAAAAACATCAAATTTCTCGATTTCTCCGACGCCATAATTACCATTCCCGAAGGGAGTCCGTTTACTGTGGACGGCGAGAAAATCGTTTTGTCGGGCAGAAACGAACTGAAAATTCTTAATCGCAACCTGAAACTTATCGTATATTGATATATAAATAATAATAATAAAAATATGAAAATCGCTTTACAAAGCGGTTTTTTTAATATATACTTACACTAAGTATCGAGAGAAGATACTAATCCTTGCTGCTCTCGGGCAGCCATTTTAGACCAAAAGGAGGTATATATGAACAAATACCAGTTATTGTACATCATCGATAACGGCGTTGGTGAAGAAGAGAAGCAAGCGCTTGTAGACAAGTTCTCTGCTTTGATCGAAACCTTGGGCGGAACGGTAGAAGCCGTAGAGAAATGGGGTACCCGCAAATATGCGTATCCTATCAACTACAAGAAAGAAGGCTATTACGTTCTCGTTAAGTTCACCGCGGACGCAGCCGCTCCGGCAGAAATCGACCGTCAGATGAGAATAAATGACCAAATCGTTCGTCAGATGATAACCAGAATCTAACTTACAAAACGCAATTAAAGAGGAGAGGAACCATGAACAGAGTATTTCTTATCGGAAATTTAACCAAAGACCCCGAAGTCACCACTACTTCCAACGACGTCACGAATTGCAGATTTTCCGTTGCGGTAACCCGTCGTTATAATAGCGCGAACGGCAATAAAGAGACCGATTTCTTTACCGTCGTAACGTGGCGCGGACTCGCCGACAACTGCGGCAAGTATCTCCGCAAAGGAAGCAAGGTAGGTATTTGCGGTTCTATCCAGAATAAGAACTACGAAGCCGCCGACGGCACGAAGAGATATTCTACCGAAATAGTAGCGGACGAAGTTCAGTTCCTTAGCTCCCGTAACGAAACCGAAGAAGTAAACGAACTTCCCGAGGTTTCCACCGCAAGGTCGGCAAGACCCGAATTGAAGCCTATCGAAGACGACGATCTTCCTTTTTAAGGGCTAACGAAATTGACACGGCGACCGAGCCGTAGGAGGTAAAATGATTAAGAACAATAAGAGCGCGTCCTACAAGCGCGCCCCGAAGAAGAAAGTATGCGCTTTCTGTGCCAACAAGGTGGAAGACGTAGATTACATCGCGTTGGTTAAAGATATGGAAAAAAACAGCGACAAGAGTTTCGACCGCAACGGTGACAGACGTCCCCGCTACGTTGCCGAAAACGGAAAGATTATTCCCCGTCGTACCAGCGGAGTTTGCGTAAAGCACCAGAGATTACTTGCTCAGGCTATTAAGAGAGCAAGAATAATGGGTCTTCTCCCCTTCAAAGGTGAGTAATCGGCTCTGATTTTTGGGTGATTTACACGCACAAAAATAAGAAAGTATAAGCACTCCGAAAGGGGTGCTTTTCTTGTAAAAACAAGGATAAAACAATTAGAATTTTTGTGCGTTTTGTCAAATCTTCGCTCGTCGTACGTCGGTACGTCTTCACTCAGAGTTTGGCAAAAATCTCCACAAACCTCAAAGCCTTTATACGCTGTCGCAAAAAAAGCGAACATTCTACTCAAAAACAACTAATTTTTGCGACAGCTGTTTTATTCTTTTTATGCCGGCTCTGATTTTTGGGTGATTTACACGCACAAAAATAAGAAAGTATAAGCACTCCGAAAGGGGTGCTTTTCTTTTGCCAAACAAGTTTGGCGTTAATTGCCACAGCGTGGCGTTAATTTCCACTACGTGGAGTTAATTGCCAAGCCGTAGGCTCGGCGTTAATTGCCCTTACGGGCGTGAATTGCCAAAATCAAAGATTTCGGCGTTAAGGATAAATGATAAAATGAGGATAGGATATTACGTTCTATCATTTTTTTCTTTACAAGAAGTAGTTACTTACTTTCTTTTCGGTGTGAAAAGAAAGTAACAAAGAAACA
>CACXFJ010000096.1 GCA_902766965.1 uncultured Eubacteriales bacterium
ACAGGCTCCTACTTACGCCATTCACTTTGTAATCGTAACGCTCTAAATTAAGGATAAAAGTAAATGCGAGTGTTCCCGTCATTCGCAGTCAATCGACTGCCCTTTTGTATATCCGTAAATGTACGGGCGAGCCGCTTGCCACCTGTGGTAAGCGGTTCGCAAGTGCGGAACGCGCCTGACGAGATAAAACAGGCTTTTAGTTCTGCTATATACTGTTTTTTGTTAAGTTGTTTATTCGGAATGGCGGTAAAACTTGCGATTATACATAAAATTTATGTATATATGCAATAATATGCATAAATTATGCAGAAAGAGAAAAAATTATCGAATAAAAATTAAAAAATATGATTAAAACGCTTGCGTTGAAAAATTTTATGTTGTACTATATGGTTACAAAATCAAAAGCACAGGAGAATTAAAAATGAAAAAGATAGTGACTACGGTTTTAATTGCGGTTATGGTAGTTATTTGCGTGGCGTGTTTGGTAGCGTGCGGGAATAACGTTTCTAAAGTAAAAGTAATAAATATTAAACTTACCGAAGAAGAATACGCGTTCGGCGTGGATAAGGCTCAGCCCGAACTTTTGCAGCAAATCAATAGTATTCTTGCCGAAATCAAGGCGGACGGAAGTTTTCAAAAGGTAATGGACAAGTATTTTAGCGGCGAAGAAAGCGACGGTATCGTAAGCGCGAATTACGACGCGAACAAAAATCAGTTCGTCGTGGCGACCAACGCGGAATTCGCTCCCTTCGAATATATGGACGGGGATAAGTTCTACGGCGTGGATATGGAAATCGCGAAAATAATCGCCGACAAGCTCGGACAGGAACTCGTTATTAAGAATATGGACTTCGACGCGGTATGCACGTCGGTGGGTAAAAACGGCGTGGACGTAGCTATGGCGGGACTTACCGTAAACGAAACGAGAAAGCAATCGGTATCTTTCACCGATAGTTATTACAACGCTTCGCAGGTACTCGTAGTCAAAGCCGACAACACCGCTTTCGACAATTGCAAAACGGCAAAGGACGTGGAAGCCGTGCTTAACGCCGGTAAATATACGATAGGATGCCAAAGCGGAACCACCGGTCAATATTATATAGAAGGCGACGAAGAATGGGATTTTGTCGGAATCACCGGAGCTACCTGCAAACCTTATTCCAACGCAGGACTTGCCGTAAAAGATATGCAGAACGGACAAATCGATTTAGTCATAGTTGACGAAGCTCCCGCAAACGCTATCGCGAAGACGATAAACGGATAAGTCTGAAGAAAGATAAAAATGAACGGTTGGAATTTATTTTATAAAAGTTTCGTCACGAAAGGCGGATACAAAGTGGTACTCGACGGTCTTCTTACGACCGTCGAAATTGCCGTAATCGGACTTCTTATCGGTATAGCGATAGGTACTCTTCTCGCAGTAGCCAAGGTTATACCGAAATACAAGGTTTTTCCGAAAGTTTTGTCGGTGATAGCCGACGCGTACGTCGGGTTGTTCCGCGGAACGCCTATGGTAGTGCAGTTGCTCGTAGGGTATTTCGTACTTTTGCCGGCGTTGAAGATAAGAGCCGACGCTACGGTAGTCGCGATAGTAATATTCGGTATGAACAGCGGCGCGTACGTCTGCGAAATTATGAGAAGCGGAATAAATTCCGTCGATAAAGGACAGCTCGAAGCGGGGAGAGCGGTAGGATTAAGTTATCCGAAAGCGATGTTTACCATAGTTATTCCGCAGGCGATAAAGAATATCTTGCCCACGCTCGGCAATGAGTTTATAAGCCTTATCAAAGAAACTTCGGTAGTCAGTTTCATAGCGGTAGTGGACCTGACAAAGGCTTTCAGACAAATCGGCGACGCCAACTACGAATACGTAATACCGTATCTTATGCTTGCCGCGGTTTATCTCGTACTTGTGCTTATCATAACGGCTTTGGTTAAATTCCTTGAAAGGAGAATGGGAAAGAGTGACAGAAGAAATTAAAACGGGAAAAAATACCGTAATAGAAGTAAAAAACCTTACAAAAAAGTTCGGCGACCTGCTCGTACTCGACGACATCAGCGAAAAAATCGAAGAGGGCGAAATAGTGGCGATTATCGGTCCGAGCGGCGGCGGGAAAAGCACCTTTTTACGCTGTCTTAACGTACTCGAAGACCCCACGAGCGGACAGATATTTTTCGACGGCAACGACCTTACCGACCTGAAAATAGACATTAACGTCTGCCGCCGAGATATGGGAATGGTCTTTCAGCAGTTTAACCTTTTCAATAACCTTACCGTATTGAAAAATATAACTCTCGCGCCGATTAACGTAAATTCGCAAAAACTGCGTAAGGCTAAATTTAACAACAAAATTATGCCGTATTACAATAAGTATCTCGAAAAAAACGGCGAAAAGATACGCAAAAAAATAGATAAGAAACTCGAAAAGAACAAAGAGTACGTCGAAAAGAAGAGAACCGAACTCGCCCCCGTCGAAAAGGAATGGGAGCTTACAAAAAAGACCGTCGAAAACGCGGGAAAAACTTTCGTAAGTTACGACAAAAAACTTACGAAAAAGAAACTTTCTATCGTAAAAAAGATAGAAAAAGCCGAAAGAGTAATCGACAGAACGGCGTATCCAGCGCCGAAAACGGAAATAACATTGCCGTATTCGACGAAAAAGGAAATAAAAGCGGATGCGGAAAAGAACGCTTATGCGTTGCTAAAAAGAATAGGACTCGAAGAGAAAGCGAACGTTTATCCCTCCACTTTAAGCGGCGGGCAAAAACAGCGTATCGCGATAGCGAGAGCTTTGGCGATGAACCCGAAAGTCATGCTGTTCGACGAGCCGACGAGCGCGCTCGACCCCGAAATGGTAGGCGAAGTCCTCGACCTTATAAAAGAAATCGCCGCAAGCGGAATGACCATGGTAATAGTCACGCACGAAATGGGCTTTGCGAAAGAAGTCGCCACGAGGGTTCTTTTTATGAGCGAAGGCAAAATCGCCGAACAAGGACCGCCCGAAAAAATCTTCTCTTCGCCCGAAAATAAAAGATTGCAGGAGTTTTTGAGCAAAGTACTGTAAATTAGGGTTAATTGCCAAGCCGTAGGCTCGGCGTGAATTTCCACTTCGTGGAGTTAATTGCCAAACAAGTTTGGCGTTAATTGCCCTAACGGGCGTTAATTTCCAAAGCTAACGCTTCGGAGTTAAGGATAATTATAGACGAATTTCCGCCGTAAGCGGAGCGAATTTACCGCTTTGCGGTAGCGAATTTCGGCAGAGCCGAACGAATTTCAAAACCGTCGGTTTTGAGTTAAGGATATAAAGATTAAGGCGGAATAGGCGTGTTTTC
>CACXFJ010000097.1 GCA_902766965.1 uncultured Eubacteriales bacterium
ATGATGCTGGACAGAATCAAAGCTATTCAGGACGCCGTCAGCTCAAGGTTGGAACAGGTTTACCTCAGTAGCGAACTTAACGATTTAAGAGTAAAATATCTCGGAAAGAGCGGAGAAATCACCGGACTTCTCAAGGGACTGAAAGATTGTTCCCCCGAAGAACGCCCCACCGCCGGTAAATACATTAACGCTTTGCGTGAAAAGGTGGAAAAACTTATCGCCGAACGCGAAAAACTTATCGCCGCGAGGGAATTACAGAAGAAAATAGATGAAGAAACCATTGACGTCACGCTGTCAGAACCCACCCTTAACGCAGGCGGACTTCATCCTTTGACGCTTGCCCGTAACGAACTCGTAGACGCTTTTATAGGAATGGGGTTCGAAGTTAAAGAAGGTCCCGAAATGGAACTCGATTTCTATAACTTCCAACAATTGAATATTCCGAAGGACCACCCGTCTCGCGACGCGCAGGAGACTTTTTATATTAACGACAATATACTTCTGCGTACTCAGACATCCGCAGTACAAGCCCGTACTATGGAAGTGGAAAAACCGCCTATAAGAATCGTTTGCCCGGGTAAAGTTTACAGATTAGACAGCGACGCCACCCATTCTCCGATGTTCCAGCAGATAGAAGGTCTTGTCGTTGACAAGAATATAAATCTTTGCGACCTTAAAGGCACTCTCGACGAGTTTGCCCGTAAATTTTTCGGTCCCGAAACGAAAACCCGTTTCCGTCCTTCGTATTTCCCGTTTACGGAACCGAGCGTAGAGCTCGACGTGAGCTGCTTTATGTGCCACGGAAAAGGTTGCCGTCTGTGCAAAGGCACCGGCTGGATAGAAGTTCTCGGCGCGGGCGTGGTTAATCCCATAGTGTTAAAAAATTGCGGTATCGATCCCGAAGAATACTCCGGTTTCGCTTTCGGTATAGGTATCGAAAGATGCGCAATGCTCAAATACGGTATTCCCGATATGAGAATAATGTTCGAGAACGATATTCGTTATCTCAAACAGTATAGATAGGAGGGGAAAAAGATGAAAGTTCCTTACAGTTGGTTAAAAGAATTCGTAGACGTCGATATTACCCCGGCGGAATTAGGCGACAAGCTTGTTTCGGTAGGGTTCGAAATAGAGGAAGTAATCGATTTACGCGACGAAATACAGAACGTGGTTTGCTGTAAAGTCGTCGGAATGGAAAGACATAAAGACAGCGACCATTTATGGGTATGTCAAGTCGATAACGGAACGGAGCTTATTCAGATAGTGACGGGCGCGCAGAACGTAAAAGTAAACGATATCGTTCCCGTAGCTCTTGACGGAGCGGTTCTTCCCGGCGGAAAAACCATAAAAACGGGTGCTTTACGCGGAGTTGTCAGCGAAGGTATGATGTGTTCTGGCGGAGAACTCGGACTTACCGAATCCGATTTCGTCGGAGCGGGAATAAACGGTATTCTTATTCTCCCGGAGGACACCGAATTAGGAGCGGATATAAACGACGTAATAGGGAATACGGAAACCGTCCTCGACGTAGCGGTTACGGCGAACAGACCCGATTGTAACAGTATTTTGGGGATAGCGAGAGAAGTTGCCGCCGTCACCGGTAAAAAACTCCGTATGCCCGATTTTACTTACAAAACTTGCGGCGGAAACGTGAACGATTACGTTAAGGTAGAAAACGAGAATTACGACCTTTGTCCGAGGTACATGGCTGCGGCGGTAGTCGACGTAGAGGAAAAGGAATCGCCTAAAATTATTCGCGACAGACTTAAAGCGGTGGGAATTCGTCCGATAAATAACCTTGTCGACGTGACGAATTACGTTCTTACCGAAATAGGTCAGCCTATGCATGCGTTCGACTTGAATAATCTCGCAGGAAAGAAGATAGTAATCCGTACCGCTCGCGACGGAGAAAAGATAACCGCGCTCGACGGCAAAGAGTATTCCTTAAAATCTCATCAGCTCGCTATTTGCGACGGAGAAAAACCGGTAGCCGTAGCAGGCGTAATGGGCGGTATGTATTCTTCGATATGCGATGACACGAAGACGGTGATTTTGGAAAGCGCGCGTTTTGCACGCGACAGCGTAAGACATACGTCGAGAGAATTGAATTTACATTCCGATTCTTCGGCGCGTTTTGAAAAAGGTATCGACTATATCTCGCAGGAAATGGGACTAAACAGGGCGTTGAACCTATTCGACAAATACGGTTGGGGTAAAATCGTAGACGGACGAATCGACCGTTGCAAGGAAGAAGTTAAGTCCGGAGTTTTTACTTACGACTACAAGAAAGTCAATTCCGTAATAGGCATAGACGTAGACAAAGACAGAATAATGTCCATTCTCAATAGTCTCGAACTTACTACGACTGCCGACGGCGATATTCTTACCACAATTATTCCAAATTTCAGAGAGGATATCGTCGGAATAAACGATATTGCGGAAGAAGTAGTTCGTTTTTACGGATACGACGACTTAAAACCAAGACTTGTCAGCAACAAATGCGGCGGAAAAACTCCCGCGCAGGAAAGAATGGACAAGTTGAAAAATATTATGGTCGGCTACGGCTGTCAAGAAACGGTAACGTATTCCTTTATCTCGCCGAAAGCCTTCGATATGCTGAATCTCGATAAGGACGACGCAAAACGTAATGCGATAGAAATAAGCAATCCTTTGGGCGCGGACTTCTCCGTAATGCGTACCACTTTAAGTTATAGTATGTTAAAACTTATCGCCTCGAACTCGACGAGAGGTAATAAGTCGGGCAGATTATTCGAAATAGCCAACGTATACTTACCGAAGGCTCTTCCGCTTACCGAACTTCCCGAAGAAAAACAAAATTTGGTAATAGGAGCGTTCGGTAACGGCGAAAACTTCTATAAAGTCAAAGCGATTTTGGAAGACGTAGCGGTTATTTTCGGACTTAATTTCGTTTTCAAACGCGGAGAACTCAATTATTTACACCCCGGTCGTACCGCTTTCGTTTACGCCGACGGAGTAAAAATAGGGTATCTCGGCGAGGTTCACCCTTCCGTGAAAGAGACTTTCGGTTTCGATAAGCCCGTATATATTGCGGAAATCGACGCCGACTATATCGCCAAAAACGGAATAGGAATAAAACCTTATAAGGCTATCTCCAAATATCAGGCGGTAGAACGCGACCTTGCTTTGCTTGCACCTATAGATACCGAAGCGGGCGTAATTTTGGAAACAATAAGAAAAGCCGACTGCGGCATGCTCGAAAACCTTGAAATTTTCGACGTTTACACGGGCGGACAAGTTCCCAAGGGAAAGAAGAGCGTAGCGGTAAAACTTACTTTAAGACGGCTCGATAAGACTTTAACCGACGGCGAAGTCAACGCCGAAATAGAAAGCGTATTAAAAGAATTAGGAACGAAGGATGTCGTTTTGCGATAGAAACGTAGATTGGTCGTATACGGACGAGCCGAGATGTCCGCATAATCTGAAAGCTCCTTATTGTATGTGGGAGCTTTTGGATATGGACGTGCTTATTCCGTACCCGTCATATAACGCCGAAGTCCTTGCTCCCGTGACGGCAAGCACGTACGTCGCTGCGATAAAAAGCGGAGTAAACGCCGTTTATTTCGGCTACGGCAGACTTAACGCGAGAGCCACCGCAGACAATCTCGACGGCTTGGAAGATATAGTTTCGCTCTGTCACGAATACGGAGCGAAAGCGTATCTCGCGCTCAACGTCATGTTGAAAGATTCCGAAATCGAAGAAGCGAAAAATATCGTTGAACTCGCCGAAAAAGCAAAAATCGACGCTTTTATCGTAAGCGATTTAGCATTAGTGTCCATTATCCGCAATCATTCCAAAGCTGCCGTTCACGCAAGTACGCAGCTGGGTATCCATAATCGCTCCGGCGCGAGATGGGCGAAAGATATGGGAATTGAAAGAATAGTTTTGAGCAGAGAAACCGTTCCCGAAGATATAAGAACCATTATGCACGATACGGACATAGAAATAGAAACCTTCGTTCACGGCGCGTTATGTACCGGTTTTTCGGGGGCGTGTTTGTTTTCTTCCATGCTCACCGGTAAAAGCGGAAACAGAGGACGTTGCGCTCAACTGTGCCGACAAAAGTATTCTTGTAAAATTAACGGCAAAATCGTAGACGAAGGGTATCTTTTAAGTGCAAAAGATATCTGTATGGCGGATAAAATCGACGATTTAGCGAGACTTTACGTCGATTCTTTCAAAATCGAAGGCAGATTAAAGAATCGTAACTACATCGAAGGAGTGACGGGAATTTATACCGCTTTAACAGAAGGAACCGCCGCTTATAACGACGAAATAGCCGACAAACTGAAAGCCTTTTTTAACAGAGGCAATTTTACGCACGGATACTGGGATAGCAAAGATATAATTTATAAGGGCGCGCCCAACCATATGGGAGTATATTACGGCAAAATCGTCAAAATAATCTCGAAAAATCTCGTGCTTATCACAGCCAAAAGACCGGTCGAAAAGGACGACTGTTTTAAGGTCGTTCGGAATAAAAACGAAATCGGCGGCATCGTAGCCACCGGAGAAACGAAAATTTGGCAAACCGAAACTTGTTACGTTTGTTTTTCGCCGAACGAAACAAAAGTAGGCGACAGCGTGTATCTTACTAAAACGAATTCCGAATTCGACGAACCGCGAAAAGTCATGATAGAACTGGCAGCAAGGTTCGTCGCGGGAGAACCGGCTCACGTCGTAGCTACCTGCAGAGGAGTAGAGTACGAATATTTCGGTCAAATCGTTGACGCTGCAATAACCGAACCGCTTAAACCTAACGACGTCGTTTCTCAATTCATAAGGACGGGAGATACCGACTTTGAATTTATTATTCAGGAAGTCAAAGTGGAAAACGCTTTCGTTCCGAAAAGCGTTCTTAACGAACTTCGTCGCAACGTAATAAGCTATTATAAGAGAAAATTTATCGACGAATACGTCCGTCCCGACCGTGTACCGAAGGCAAAGCATCACTTACAGGAAAAGATTAAAGGCGATTTCGTCGAACTCGACAATATAAGACAGCTTAACGCGGAAATAAAAAGTCGCTTCAAAAACATAGTTTTTTCGCCGTGTAATTACGATTTGGAACTGTGCAAAAAGTTCTATAATGCGGCAAAAACCGACGATAATATGATTTTTGTAAAGTTGCCTATCTACATTCCGACTTCGGAAGAGTACCTTGCTTACGACGTCGCTCGTATATTCGACGGAATTGTTGC
>CACXFJ010000098.1 GCA_902766965.1 uncultured Eubacteriales bacterium
CCGAATTCGGATACGATATTCATATACCGAGAGACCTGCGATTTATCGAGCTTGAAATTGACGTTACAGTAGTCGAAAAAATTAGCTCCGGAATAATTACAAACGTCAAAATGATGAACGCTGTAGGTTTCTGTATTCCAGATATCAAGTAAATGTGCGCCTAAATAAAAGTAGTTAGTCTTTGCCGCGGAAAGATCTTCGAGCACCTTTTCACGGCGCCATTTTTCCTCGTCTGTGGGGGACGCGGTACCGCACATTGAATTACGTACGTTAAAATCTATCATTATATAATCCTCCTAAATATATTAAAATCTTTTTTCTTTCTTCGCTCGTAAAGCTATTGCTTTATTATTAGCTTGAGCTTTCTTGTATGCGTCGGCGGCTTCGTTGTACTTTAATAAGTCCATACGCCATAGCTTGTCGCCGATAATACCGTACTTTTTTACATAATCTGCGCGAATAGGTTTTTTCATCGTAAATCCTCCTAAAAAATGATTTCAAATCATAATTATTATATATGACTACCAATCATAAGTCAAGACAAAATTATGAGAAACAATCATAATATTAGTTATGAATACGTTAGAATTAATAAAATCAAGAATTAGCTATGAATTAAAAAATTGCGGGTACACGCAAAAAGAAATTGCTGAAAAAATTAATGTATCTCAAAGCTGTATTGCACATTATATAAAAGGCGATATCGTTCCGGCAATAGATACGTTATCTTATCTTTGTAAATTTTTACAAATAGACGCAAATTACATATTAGGAATTGATAACGAAATAAATAACCGAAATACAATAATAAATACACATATTAATGACAATCACGGTACTATAAATCAAAATATACAATAGTTTTTCATACAAGGAGCAATTATGGAAGAATTAAAATGTCCAATATGCGGCGAACCTACAAGTATATATATGGGAAATGCAAGGAAAGACCGTTTATGCAGAAAACATGCAAAAGAACTTAAAGATGGGTTAATTATATTATGCGAAAATTGCGGAAAATATCATGAACCTTTTGTCGCTTGCAACAGCAAATGTCTCAAAAATAAAGACACTTTTTGCGTCACTTGCGGAAAAGCGTCAAAATATAAACAATGCAAAGACTGCTATAATGAAACAAGAAACTTCATTGATAGCTTAGATAAAAACGCAACTATAACCGAAAATAGAAATTACTATTATAATCTTAAAGATTTTACTTTTAGACGTGGGAATATAGAGTCTGTAATGTCTAATTGTAACAAAATGATAGCAATAGCTATAAACAATTCAAACAACAATAATGACGATAGTTTAATAAATAAAGTTTACAAAGATGTAGAAGATATGAATAACAAAAAAAAAGCATCTTTTGAACAACAGGAAAAAGCAAAAAATTCAGATAAAACTACGACCACAACACACACACCTTCTCTTATTGAAGAAAATAGAGATAATATAGTATATCTTAAATATTCAGAAGACGGACACGCCTTAGATAGTGAAATGGAGATAAAAATAGATGATATATTATACTCTTCTGAAATTTTACATTGTTGCCATAAACCTATAACAGAAATTTTATCGCAGAACAAAACAAGCGATTGGTTTATTCCTATTGAAGGGATAAACAAAGGAATTTATATTGAATATTGGGGAATGGATACACCAAAATATATTGCAAGTAAAAAAGAAAAAATACAATTATATATAAAATATGACGTCCCATTTATTGAAATTCAAAAAGATGACCCTAAAAACAATACACAATTATTCAAAGCAAACTTAATAAAAGAAATTACAAAAAAAGCAGAACAATACTTTAATAAAATGCCAAAATGGACAAAAAACTACGATAGATAATACGCAATGACCCCGAAAAATAAATCGGGGTTTTTTATTGTTTTTACAGAACACACCCACGTTGACAAACCACGCTAACCGCGCTCTTTTTCTAAAAAGAAAAAGGAGAATTAGCTATGTCTGTTTACGAAATGACTTCACTCTTGCTACAAGTTATAAGTATTCTACTAACTATCATTTACGAAAACAAACGCCGCTAATCTCCCGTAGTTAGGAGTTTAGCACGGTTGCCGCGCTTTGTCAACTGTCCTTTCACTCCGTTCATCACCCTGTCCTATGTTCTGTTAAGTTCTTGTAAATCTTCTTTAAGGTCTTCCTTGAAATATTCGAATATATCTTTCGTCAAAAGGCTTACGAAATAACTTCCGCATTGATTAAGCTCGTTTACCGTCGCTCTCGTGTTCTCATAGCACGGCACGTCGGCAAGACCCACTTTACTTTTTAACGCCCTCTTCTCGAAGAAGTCGCTAAAGCATGCCGTTTCAAACCTATCGGCGTAAACCTTTTTATGCGAAAGCCTATACTCATATTCCGTGTCGTTGCGTTCGCTCCCGTCGTCTACAACGTAATTCAATATGCTATACGAAAAGGTATTCTTTAACTTCTCAAAACGGTGATTTTCCTTAAACGCTATCGTTTTGAGCAAATGAGTAAGTAACGTTGTATCGCCGCGAGTAAAACGCATACGGCGGTAAAAACGCTGAAAACTGCCGTAGACAAAATTATGTATCGCGCTATCCAACCAAAAGCCGGGAAGTACGCTTCGAGCTTTGCTTTTATCAACTATCTTCACGCACACGCACAAGTCTAATAAATCGGCGTTTAGTGACGTCGGACGTTGTTCGTCGAGAAGTATTACCGAATAGCATACGCCGTCTATCGTGGTCATGTGACGGAACATTTTAATCATAAGGTTAAAGTAGTCGTTCAACGGGTTAGCTTTTTCTTCCGCTTCTTCGTCGAGCTTAGCAAGCTCTTTCAGTATATCGTTCCTGCCGAATTTTTGAACGAGTTTGCGGACGTTCGCAACCGTCAAAACGGGAGTTTTCGACTCAGAGCGTATACGTTGGTGGTCATATTGGTTTCCACGGTCTTTTGCCGCTTCCGAAAAAAGGAAAACGCCGAACTCGGCATAGTTAGCAAATTTTCCGCTCGCGCTTACTTTCTTTCCTAATCGTAAACAGTCCATAACGAGAATATGGCTATGGCGGGAACAAGCGGCGCTTGTCCTTGCGTCTTTCCGGAAAAAGTCGTAATCGTACATGGGGAAATTACCTACGCTCTGAACGACGTAATCTTCTCTTACTGAGAAGTTCGATTGCAGAAAAGACGTGTTCACGACGTACATAAAGTACAACTTCGCGTAGTTCTCCAATTCGTCGAATATGTATCTTATCTTCAAACCGTCGTCGTAGTCCATATTATATCTTTCGAAGTCGTATCCGAATATATTTTCCGCTTTCGGGTCTTCCATAAATCTACGTTCGCGACTTCGAATATACTTTTTACACGTTGCCAGATTATATATCTTTCCTTTCTCCATAAGTTTTTCGATAGACTTTTCAAGATTTATCCAAGGGAAATAAGGAAAACGCATATCGATTTCGAGTATCTGTCTGAACGCGGTAAAGCGTTGCTTCTTCGATATCGACAGAGCTACCGACGTAAGCATAGTAGTCTTACCGGAACCCGGTCTTCCGGTGAACAACACCGCTATATTTTTAGAAAAATCGTCGTTCTCTTCGTCCATTCTTGTTAATCTTTCGTAACCACGTTCTTTCCTGCGGTGGTTCCAAAAAAGATACACCACGACAAGCCAAACTATCGCGGGCAAGCTTTTTAATAAAAACGCCGCGTCAAGGAACAGCTTATACGCTTGGAATATAGCTGCTGTCGGATTGAGTGAAACGGAAAAGTAAAGAAGAAACGCCACGGCTTCCACTCCGATAGCTACGATATTGACGTTAATTGCCCATATTATAAGAAATATGTATGCGTAATAAACCTTACTTTGAATAAAGTACGCGTATTCAGATATGAAACGTTTAATCGGAAGATACACTACCCCCGTAACTTTCTTGAACTTCGTAAGCTGTTTAGTATCGTGATAATCGTTGTTTTCGGTGAAGTACAACGTTCTTACACTTATCGCAAGCACTAAAAGAAGCAAACCTACGACTAACGCTATCGGCATTACCTTAACGAGCAACGTCAAAAGAAAAACTACGTATCCCGCAAAGTTTTCGGCGGAAATTAAAGCGTTACCGTAAACGGAAAAACCGTTTTTGAAACTCTCGAAATCGAAGTTAATAACTTCGTTAAAGCCTACGGAAGACGCATTACCGACTGTTGCGGGGATACTGTTTTCGATACCGAATATCGAGCAGAACCACAGTCCGACGCTCGTGCCGAAATCGCGAAAGGCTTCGATAAGGCGAACGTATCCGACACGTTGTACGAATATTCCTATTGCCAAAGAGCCGAGAAGCAGGGCTACGGAAATGACGTGGAATATAACGGACTTTTTATCTATACCGGGTTTACGTCTTTTTATCATCATAACACCGCCTTAATAGAGTAAAGCAAATAGCCGACGATAAAGACGGCTATTATGATTAAAGATACGGATAATATTTTCTTGAAAGTTTGCATTTTTCTTGACAAGGTAAATTATGAAAGTATATACTAATCATAAGAAAGGTTTCGTTCGTCATTGACTTGAACGGGTGTAAAAACGAATTAAGTTTCGGTTCACGACCTTTCTTTTTTTAATGCTTTTTATTACCGCTTTTATTGATAATATTTTTTACGGTTTTCTTATCTTCGGAAGAAAACTTCCAACCTTTAAGTCTTTCGCCGAAAGCACCTTTCTTTTCTTTATCCGGATTAGGACGAACATACGACGGCGCCGAATTATGCGGTTCAGGATTTTCTTTTAAGCGAACGTTATATACGCCGTTAGTTATAGGCGAAGACGTAAGCCCTAATATTTTATATCGCATACCATCTTCGCCATAAACATATTGCGGATGTCCTGTAAATTTTCCATTATACGCTTTTCTAAAATGTGGTTGAAACCGCTTATTTTGTTTATCTTTATTTTTCAAAATACGTACACCCCTTATTTTTTCGTATAACGATTATTTTGACGCTTCTTCGAAACAGCGTTACACGCCTTGACGATAGCTTTTATAACTATGTACAGTAGCAGTACGACGAGAATAGCGCCTAACGCGATACCTACCCATTTCAAAACTTTAAGAAGTTCGTCTTTCGCTTCTTGTAGCTTCTTCCAAAAGTCTTCGAACGCGTCTTTGGCTTTATCGAGTATATACGATGGCTTGTTCGCAGCATCCACTCCGCCTATTACGTTGACAGGGGAACTTACGACTGGGATAATAGTCAGATTATTCTTTATCCCGAAACCTAAATATATAACGTCGAAATCAAGGAATACCGTTTGATAAACGCGCATTACTTGTTCTTTAATCATTTCAGGGAAAACTTTATTTTCACTACAGTAAATAACACGCGACAGGTATTCGGTGTTTGCAAAGCGGAACAAGAAAACGCGGTTTCCTTTCTTTCGCTCGGCGTTAAAAAAGGTCTTGAAAGTAGCAACGTCGTTTTTATGTACGAGAAGATTTTTAGATATGTTTTCGTCGGTACCTTGAATATCGGAAGCTTTAACTTCATATATAGGGGTGATATCGGGACGGGTTTGGTCTTCCAAATCCTTACGCCATAAACTGTCCCACCAGTCAGAAAAAGACGAATTATCGAATTTTTTCAAATCGAAAGTATCGTCTACGTTAAGAACAAGCGTTTGTTCGCCTTTGGTCCTTCCCGTATCTACGTTATCGGCAAAAAGCTCGTATCCTTTATGAGAATAGATATATTCTTCGAGGATATCGGGAGATAAATAAAAATCGTAAATGCTTTGTCCTTTCGTAGAAAAAAGCCAGGATATTTTCGGCGTATAAATGCTTGTAGTGTTGTTCTTTAAGTTATAACACCACCCGCCCGAATTGCGACCGCTATCGACTAAACACTTATCCCATACGTCGGAATGCTTGCCGATATTTACGTCCAAAAGCGGATACATTCCGGAATATACGCTGTCATTCGACGTCACGATAATATCTTTGGTCTTCTGCTCGTTAAAAGAACTTTTTATTTCATACAAATTCCCGTTTTCAAAATATTTTTGGGGAACGCTAAAATATACGGAGTTTACCTGTGCGGCAGTATCAAGACCGTTTTGCCAACGATATACGGTAGGATATACGTCGAAGTCGATAACTTCTAAACTTTCACTCCGGCAGGATAACGTACTATCTGCGGTTTTATCTTTTCCGAAACCTTTTGCATACCCCGAATAATAGAACGTCGTTGATATGGGATATTCGGTTGCGTTTGCTTCCCCAGCAGTTTGAAGTTCTATACCGCTTACGTCGTAA
>CACXFJ010000099.1 GCA_902766965.1 uncultured Eubacteriales bacterium
AAGGAAGAACAAAAAGGTTTAACCAAAATAAATTATAGTTCATATTTATGGCTGTATGAAAATTTGTTTTAAGAATGCGTACGGCTATTCTGATATTTTAGCGATAAAACCCGACGGAGCAGACGTTGTTTCCGTCAATTTTTATAATACGATTTGTTTAAGGCGTTATTTCGATTTGCCGAAAAGTTTGCGGGCGGCTGCGGAACTAAGTCTTTGCCGCAATACAGACGTGCTTCTGCACGCAAAATTAGATATAGAAGGCGATAAATATCTTTCGACGATATTTTTTCACGACGGCGGGATAGCGGGCGTAAGCGACAGTATAACCAACGATATGTACACGGTCGGTAATGCTTTGCGAATGTATAGGGTCGGCAACGTCAAAGCGGGTATAGCGGTGGACAAAGATATAGCGTACGCGGGCGCGGGCAATTTTTTTTACGGCGGCGCGAAACTTGTTTTTCACAATGCGCTTTGCGAGTTCGACAAAGGCTATTACGCCGCGTACAGAAGCCATTTGCGTCTCGGAGGAGGGATAATAGTAGGATTGTTTTCCAACGGTCCGATAGTCGCCGACGGCGAGGTAAAGACGGTCGATTCGTATCTGACGATAGACGCAGAGAAAGAAAATTTACGCGTTATGAAAAGTTTTTTAAGGCTGTCGGACGGAGAATAGAATTATTACAGGTGTTCAAACTTAACTGTTTTTTTAAGAAAACTATTAAAATAATGAAAAGTTATTGCTACGAATAAAAAATGGTGATATAATATCGGTAGAAATCAAAAATAACCTTATAAAGGAGATATTATATGAACAAAAAGACCATTTGCGATGTTGACGTAAAAGGCAAGAAGTGTCTTGTCAGAGTGGACTTTAACGTACCCATGAAGAATGGAGTAATCACCGACGAAAACCGTATCAACGGCGCATTGCCCACTATTAAGTACCTTATGGAACACGGAGCGAAAGTTATACTTTGCTCGCATCTCGGCAGACCTTATTCGATTTTCAGCAAAGAAATCAAAAAGATTAAACCCGAAGACGAAGGAAAGACCAGAGAAGAACTCACCGCTCTTACCGTAAAGAAATGTTCTTTGAAACCCGTTGCGGACAGACTTAACGAAATTCTCGGCGGAAAAGTTACTTTCGCGACCGACGTAATCGGCGAAGACGCTCAGAAGAAAGTGGCAGCTTGCAAAGACGGCGAAGTAGTCCTTCTCGAAAATCTCCGTTTCCATTCCGAAGAAACCAAAAACGACGAAAATTTCTGCCGCGCTTTGGCTAAATTCTGCGATATATACGTAAACGACGCGTTCGGTACCGCTCACAGAGCTCACGCTTCTACCGCCGGTATCGCTCAATACGGTCTTTGCCAAGCCGCCGTTGCAGGCTTCCTTATCGAAAAGGAATTGAAAGTTATGGGCGGAGCTCTGGAAAACCCGACTCGCCCGTTCGTCGCTATTCTCGGCGGAGCTAAGGTAAGCGATAAAATCGGCGTAATAAATAATCTTATCGAAAAAGTCGATACTATCATTATCGGCGGCGGTATGGCTTATACTTTCTTTAAGGCGAAAGGATATGGAGTAGGTACCAGCCTTTGCGAAGAAGACAAAGTAGAACTCGCAAAAGAACTCATGGCAAAAGCCGAAGCCAAGGGCGTAAAGCTCGTGCTTCCCATCGACACGAAAGTAGCTAAGGAATTCCCCGATCCCATAGACGGGCCCGTAGACGTAAAAGTGGTGCCGAGCAATCAAATTCCCGAAGATATGATGGGACTCGATATAGGACCCAAGACCCAGCAGCTTTTTGCCGATACGCTTAAAGGAGCAAAGACCGTAATCTGGAACGGACCTATGGGAGTATTCGAAAATCCGACTCTCGCAGAAGGTACTATTTCCGTAGCGAAAGCCATAAGCGAACTTACCGACGCCACCACGATTATAGGCGGCGGGGACAGCGCGGCTGCCGTTAAGAAACTCGGTTTTGCCGACAAGATGACGCACATTTCTACCGGCGGCGGAGCCAGCCTCGAATTCCTCGAAGGACTCGAACTCCCCGGCGTAGCTTGCCTCGACAACAAATAAATTTGCTAACAGATAACAACTATACTATACAAAAATTAAAGGAGAAAATCGACATGACTAAGAAAACAATTATCGCCGGCAACTGGAAGATGAACAAAACAAATGCCGAAACCAAAGAACTTATTCAGGCTCTCGTTCCTCTCGTAAAAGACGCTAAATGCGAAGTCGTTTGTTGCGTTCCGTTCACCGACATCGTGACCGCAAGAAAGGCTGCAAGAGGCAGTAATATTAAAATAGGCGCACAGAACGTACACTGGGCGGAAAAAGGAGCTTTTACCGGCGAAATCAGCGCGGAAATGCTCAAAGAACTCAAAGTTCAGTACGTACTCACCGGACACAGTGAAAGACGTCAATACTTCGGAGAAACCGACGAAACCGTTAATTTGAGAACCAAAGCCGCTCTTAATGCAGGACTTAAAGTCATTGTTTGCGTAGGAGAACTTCTTTCCGAAAGAGAAGCCGGAAAAACTGCGGAAGTAGTGACCAGACAGACCATCGGAGCTTTGAAAGATATCTCCAAGCAGGAACTCAAGAGAGTCGTAATAGCTTACGAACCCGTATGGGCTATCGGTACCGGAAAGACCGCTACCGCTCAGGACGCTAACGATACCATCAAGATTATTCGTAAGGTCGTACGCAAACTTTACGGAAGAGCCAGTGCGAACTCCATTCGTATCCAATACGGCGGCAGCATGAATCCGAAGAACGCTTCCGAACTCATGGCTATGAAAGAAATCGACGGCGGACTTATCGGCGGAGCCAGCTTGAAGCCCGAAGATTTTGCGAAAGTAGTAAACTACTAAGATTTACTAATAACAATTTTTGATTAACGATAACGCAAATCCGGGTATTCGGGTTTGCGTTATTGCGGTAAAGAGGTAATATGAAAAAAACATACGGTTTAATAATATTAGACGGTTTCGGAATTAACAAAGAAACCTACGGCAACGCGATTAAAGCGGAAGGCGTACCGTACTTCCATAGTTTGCAAGCTAAATATCCGCATACGCAAATAGGCGCGTCGGGTATGGACGTAGGTCTTCCCGACGGACAAATGGGAAACAGCGAAGTAGGTCACCTTAACATGGGCGCGGGCAGAGTCGTATATCAGGAACTTACGAGGATTACTAAATCCATAAACGATGGCGATTTCTTTGAAAACGAAGCGTTTTTGCACGCTATGCGTAGCGCAAAACAAAACGGAAAGAAACTGCACACCTACGGACTTTTGAGTAACGGCGGAGTACATTCTCATTTCGAACATTTGTGCGCCATAATAAAACTTGCTAAAAAAGAAGGTCTCGATGATATTTACGTTCATTGTTTCCTTGACGGTCGCGACGTACCGCCGAAGAGCGGAGCCGATTTTATTCACAAACTTCAAGAGTTTATGAAAGAAGAAAAATTCGGCAAAATAGCTACCGTACAGGGTAGATTTTACGCAATGGACAGAGATAATCGTTGGGATAGAGTAGAAAAAGCGTATAACGCTCTTACTATGGGCGAGGGCGAACGTATAGAATGTGCCGAATGTGCCGTAAGAAAGAGTTATGAAGACGGCGTGACCGACGAATTCGTTACGCCGAAGGTGGTTTTTGAAAACGGAAAACCCGTAGCAAAAATCGAAAAAGGCGACAGCATAATTTTCTACAATTTCAGACCCGACAGAGCAAGAGAAATAACCAGAGCGTTTATAATGCCCGATTTTAATGCTTTTGAGCGTAAAAGCGGATTTTTAGCGCCCGTATACGTAGGTATGACTCAATACGACGCTACTTTCGCTCCGTATCTCGACACGGCGTTCAAGCCGCAAACTTTAGTAAATACTCTCGGCGAAGTGATAGCAAAAAGAGGTTTAAGTCAGTTAAGAATTGCCGAAACCGAAAAGTACGCTCACGTCACGTTCTTCTTTAACGGTGGCGTGGAAAAACCCAACGAAAACGAAACGAGAGTTCTTATACCTTCCCCGAAAGTGGCGACTTACGACTTAAAGCCCGAAATGAGCGCGTACGAAGTCACCGAAAGAGCTGTCGAAGAAATACAAAGCGGGAAATACGACCTTATGATACTTAACTTCGCAAACTGCGATATGGTGGGTCACACGGGAGTGTTCGACGCTGCGGTAAAAGCAGTTAAAGCTGTAGACGAATGTCTCGAAAAGGTAGTAAACGCATTGCGTGCTACGGGAGGAGAGGTCATCGTAACAGCCGACCATGGCAACGCCGACAAGATGTACGAAGCCGACGGTACGCCGTTCACCGCGCATACCACTAATCCCGTACCCGTAGTGTTGGTGTGCGACAAGAAAGTCGAATTGCGTGAGGGCGGAACTCTTGCCGATATTGCGCCCACGCTTTTGAAACTTATGGGGATAGAACAGCCCGCCGAAATGACAGGCAAGTCGCTGTTTTAATAAAGTCTAACGTTACAAGCGGTAAATTCGCAAAAATAATAATTTCATTATTGCGTTTTTACCGCCTTTGTGATATGATATTTCAGTAGATAACGTAAACTCGGAGGTTATTATGGCAAAGAAAGAAAATAACACGGATAATCAACAGACTTTTCAGTTCGAGCTGCAAAAAAACGAGCCTATCGTGAAACCTAACGGTGACAGAGATTATTTTGCCGAGTATTACAGAACTTACAAGAACGATTATATTGACCAATATCTTAAAGCATACAGAGAGCTTAAAGACGTAAACGCCGCCATAGATAAGGTGGACGGCACGGGCAATAATAGCGATAATAAATAATTTAATCAAACGGAACGCACTTAAAAGGTGCGTTTTTTTGTAGCGTCAGATACATTGTTTTGGAATTTAACGGGAAACGAAAGTCGATTTTAACGGACTGAAAACCAGTCTTGCGTTCAGTCCGATAAAGTTCTGTAAGAGATAATTTTTCGGGAGAGCGGACGGATTCGTAGTGCAAGGCATAGTACGTTTGCGTTACACGTCCGAAAGTGTAAATATTTAGTAACTCAAAAATTACAATTTAATCAAAACATTCTTATAACGTTGACAAGTAATTACGTCAATGTTAAGATAAAAACAATTTAATAAACCGTTGACGCAGAGTAGTAGATGAGCGGATTGTATTCAGAGAGTTGCGGTAAGGTGCGACGCAATTACGATACTTCGTTGAATGGACTGCCGAGGGCGAAGGCGAAACGTGTAGTAAAGTAGCTTTCGACGTGACTCCCGCGTAAGTAGGAGAGGATATGATTGTATCCGCATAAAGGTAGCTTCGGCTACGAAATTGGGTGGCAACACGATAAGAATTCGTCCCATAGACGGGTTCTTTTTTTATAGTATATTGCGAAAGTAACGTAAAAAGTTGTTTTTGCAAACCGTGTAACGTTATTACGAAAAAGGAGATAAGCATTATGGTTAAGATTCCTACTAAAATTTACTTAAACGAAGAAGATATACCTCGCAGGTGGTATAACGTTCGTGCGGTTATGAAAGAAAAGCACGATCCGTTCCTTAATCCCGCCACGTTGAAGCCCTGCACGCCCGACGATTTGCGACCGGTGTTTTGCGACGAACT
>CACXFJ010000100.1 GCA_902766965.1 uncultured Eubacteriales bacterium
GCGGATATTTTCGTATTCCTCTCGTAACAAATAAGAAACGTCGGGCAGACATTTCAGATTGAGACACACTTCCGCTTCGTCCCCGCCGTAAAAATACGCAGGTACTCGCAATATTATCCCGAACCACTTTCCGCTTTCGCCGTTCCTTAACACAGAGGTCTCTTCGTCGTCCGAGAAAGGATTATCGTGCGTTCCTCCGAGACTTTCGGTGTATTCGAGTATTTCTTCGACGGTCGTTTTCGTTTTCATTGTCATTATTATTATATAAGAGCTTGTTTTCGCTTACAATACTTTTCTCGCAAGATAATTCAGCAAACTTATCATGCAAAAAAAGAAAAACGGTAAGCACGATTTCCTTACGAAAAAACTGCCTTTTCCGTAATGTAAATTATTCGTTTGCGAATTTTTTTATCGCTTCGAAGACGTCGGGACTGACGACGTGTTCTATACGGCAGGCGTTCTCTTCCGCGGATTCGGGCGACGCGCCCATTTTTACGAGAGCTTTGGTAAGCGTGCGGTGCCTGTCGTAGATTTCTTCGGCTTTCTTTCCGCCTTCTTCGGTAAGTTTTATTACTCCGTCTTTATCCACTTCTATAAGCCCTGCCTTCTTTAACAGCCCCATTCCGCGCGACACGCTCGGTTTGGAATACCCCATTTCTTCCGCCACGTCGATGGCGTGTACGTCGCTTTTCCTTTGCGACAAAACCAAAACGGTTTCCAAATACATTTCTCCCGATTCGCCCTTGTTCACCGTAATCTCCTTTATTTTGCGACAACTTTTTCATTTTCCCTGTTCCGCGTCTTAAAACTTTATTTATTATAGTTTATCACTTTACGAGTTTTTTTGCAATTTTTATTGACGCCCTACGCCGCAGATACTAAAAGACACTCTTGCGAGTGTCTTTTAGTTTGAGTTTCGTCGTAAAAAACCAACCGCCGAAACCCGGAAATCAAACGAAATCAAGAAACGCTGTTTTCTTCGTGATTAGCTTATTAAAGTTTCGCCGCCTTTTCGCCGAGGTCCTTGCAATCGAGAATTGCCGTTTCGTCGGGGGTGTTGTTGGCGATTACGCCGTCGGCGATGAGAATGGCTCCGTCTGCGGAAACTCTCTCCTGCCACGTTCTCATCCACTCTCCGTCTCCCCAATCGTAAGAGCCGAAAAGTCCTATTCTCTTGCCGGCAATCTTTCCTTCGATGGAAGTGAAAAAGGGTTCGAACTCGCTTTCTTCGAGTTCTTCGGCTCCCATCGCGGGGCACCCTAATACAAGAGCGTCCGCGTCGAGCACGGAACTGTCCGCGTCGGAAACGCCGATTACGGCTACTTCCGCGCCTGCGTTCTTCGCGCCTTCGGCTACGGCTTCCGCCATGGTTTCCGTATTTCCCGTGCCGGACCAATATACTACGTTTACTTTCATTGTAAAATCCTCCTTAATAACGGTAATTTGTCAGCCTACTTTGAAAATTTCGGCAAGGCTTTCGCCTTTTTCCATTCTTTTACATATACAGTCGGAACACTTTTTGTAAGTGTCGAACTTCTTTGCGGCGGCGACTTCGTCGGAATAAACTTTCCAATAGCCCGTGAGTTTTATCCCCTCGTAGGGGCTGCGGATAAAGCCTTTCACGTCGCAAAGAGGATACCCCAAAAATATTCCTATCTCGTGGGGAAAATCGTCGTTTTTCATTCTCTCTTTAAGACGGAATATCGCTTCGTCCACGGTGGAATATTCGTATCCGTATCCTGCGAGAAAATTTTTAATTTCTGCGGAAAACAAAATTTTTCTTAACGCGGACTCGTTATAGATAAGCGTGACGAGTCTTTTTTCGCGTCTTTTAAGGCAAACGTAAGAAAAACCCCTGTCGGAAAAACTTCCTGCGATTTCCGCCATAAGCGAACGCTCTTCTTTCTTGACGCTAATCATGCTCGCGGGCTTTATCCCCGCAAAAGTTATTCCGCAATTTCTGCCCATCAGATATTCCGTATCGCTCACTGCTCGCTCCTTATGTTTTTTGGTTAGCCTATGCTAACTAATCCTCAAAAAATAAATATGATTTACCCGAACGATTATCGCATATTTTTTTAGTTAGCCATTGCTAACTGTAACTATAATAGCAAATTACTTTCCGTTATGCAAGTAATTTACGATACTTTTTTCAAAAAATTTTCGGATAAAAATTTCGGCGCTGGAATTAACCGTAAAAACTTAATTATTCGCCCTTTTTCTCTTCCTTATCGTCGCCTGTTTTCATTTGCGACACCTTTCTTTTCGTGCCGTCGGGTTCGAGGATATAGGTATTGTCGAGTTGGTTTTTAAGGTCGCCGACCACGCTGTCGACGTACGCTCTTCTTAACGCGGCTTGTTCCTTCTTCTCTTCTTCGGTAAGTCCCTGTTCTCTCGCCTTTTTCGCAAGGAAGTTTATTCTTTGTATATCTATCATAATTATAGTTTCCTTATTTGCCTTAATTTATCGTAATATTTACGGATAGTTGTCGTAACGCCGCTATCTTGTAGAACTATTATTGCATATCTCGCGACGATTTACAATAAATCGGAGTTAATAATACCAACCGCCTATCGTGTCGCTCGCAAGAACGTGACCGCTCATTGCGTGGTAAAGTTCGTTCATCAAGAAGCCTTTTTTCAAAGGCAGGTCGCAATCGAGAGCGTAGGCGTGAATTTCGTAAAAGTGTTCTTTATCGGGCGGAGCCATTCCGCCGTAGCAACTTACTTCGTCGCGATTTCTTCTGCCGCCCTGAATGCTGATCCAACTGTTTACGCCCTGTATAAAATCGTTTCTCGTGCGAGAAGCGTCGTCTTCCAAATCGGAGTGAACGTTGCACGCCGTCCAATGTATCCACGAAAAGCCGCTCACACCGAACGCGTCTTTATCTTCCAGCACTATCGCGAAAGATTTAGTCCCTTCCGGAGCGTCGCAGAATTTTATCGCGGGCGAAGTAATCGCCATACCTTTATCGTCGCATTTGCCGTGCCGACCGTATTTAAGGTCAAATCTGCCGTTCTTTATGCCGCTGCTTTCTATTCTGAAATCGAACATTCTTCCTCCTTGTTTTCTTCGTTTTTATTTCCGTTCCTCGCTAACACTTTATAGAGTTTGGGAAACATCGGTTCGTAGTTCAGGAACTTATCAAGCAGTTTTCCGAACAACGTTATTAACGGAGCGTTGATAAGCGTGGTCACTATCGTGCCTAATCCTATCGAGTGATAGCTCGTATAATAAATGCTCTTCCAGTCGAAAGTAGTCACGTCGCGGAAAAGTATCACGGCAAGACACGCGCTCAATACGAGGCTCGATATATCGTATATAAGTTTAGTGCGGTTTACGTTAAGTTTGTACCTGTCCGACAGTTCGGCAACGAACAGTTCGTACACCTGCAAAGGCATATACGTACGAAAGTATAACGCTACTCCTATCGCTGTAATCGAATCGCCGACTATCAGCATTATCCATCGAAGGTATAGAGGTCGGAAAGCCTCTTTCCCTAAGATAAGAAACCATAAATCCAACGTATAACCGTAAATAACGGCGCAGGCAAAAGCCAGCAGATACCGCCAGTTGAACCTTTGCACCGCGACGCACATAATTATAAGCACAAGCCCTTGTATAAGATATTCCAACATACCGACGGAAAATCCCGACCAGTATTTACCGACCGCTTCGTATACTATGAACGGCGGCGCGGCGACCATGCTTACGCCCAAATCGGCTTTTTTGCAAAGGCTGACTCCGAACGCAACTAATATTATCGCGAACACCCAGCTCAATTCTCCCGCCTTATTGAATTTTCCTATAGGTTTTTTCATGACTTCTTCTTCCCTTTTTCGTTCGGCAATTACACTTTACAAAATATTTTTTTAGTTTGCAAACGTTTGACGGATAAGTATAAAATAAATTTTATTTTGAAATACATTGCTGATATTGACTTTTAATTTTGCCCACGATATAATACAAGCGAAAAAACTTGCTTGCAAGGGTTTTTGAGCGCGGTATTTCAACAGAAACGGCGGATTTGCTATGGCGAAGCCGCAAGCAACGACAGTTGCTGACAAAGTATTGTTTTGTCACGTTTCGATGTTATAATACAAGCGAAAAAACTTGCTCGCAAGGGTTTTTGAGCGCGGTATTTCAACAGAAACGGCGGATTTGCTATGGCAAAGCCGCAAGCAACGAAAGTTGCTGACAAAGTATTGTTTTGTCACGTTTCGATGTTATAATATCGTCGGATAGCGGTTTTATGACCGTTAAGCCGATTTATGATAGGGATAATTATGACGGAAACACAGTTTACTAAACGTAGAAAAAACATTCTCAGCTGGTTTGTAGTAGCGTTGATGGGGCTTATTTACGCTTTCGTTTACCAACTATTTATAGTAAAAAATAAGTTCGCCCCGGCAGGTATAAGCGGTATCGCCGTAATGCTGGAATACAAATTGGGATTTTCCATCGGATACTTTGCCATTATCATCAACATTCCTCTTTGTATTGCGGCGTTTTTTCTCGTAGATAAGGAATTCGCCTTAAAATCTTTCGTGTTTACCATTGTGTATTCCGTCGGATATATTCTCCTCGGAAAACTCGACATCGGAAGATTTCAATACGACGCCGGAAACGTGGACACGATATTCCCCTGTATGCTCGCAGGCACTATAAACGGTTTCTGCATGGGCGTATGTTTCCGTATGAACGGTTCTACCGGCGGCTCCGACATTATCGGCAAATACGTAAGTAAGGTTCGACCTTTCCTTAACTTCTTCGCCGTGACTTTCGTCCTTAACGCAATAGTTGCCGTCATTTCGTATTTCGTATACGGAGAACCAAATCCCGAAACCGGCAAAATGGTATACAATTACAAACCGGTATGTCTGTGTATTCTTTACTGTTTCTTATCCGGTTGGGTAGGTAACGCTGTTTGTAAAGGTTCTCGTTCCGCCTGCAATTTCATGATAATAACCACCCATCCGCAAGAAATCGAAGCGGAAATCCTTAAAAAACTTCATCACGGAGTGACCGAAGTAAGCGCTATCGGAGCATACAGCCATCAGCAACGCTCCCTTTTGATTTGCGTGGTAAACCATCATCAGCAAGTCGAACTACGCTCAATAATCGCAAAGTATGAAGACACCTTCGCTTTCGTGTATACCATCGACGAAACGATAGGTAAATTCGACAGACGCAAACACACCGTATTGACTCACCCCTTGGATATAAATCCGGTACACACTACGCCGTCGGACGAACGTAAACCGGAAATTATAGCGGAAAATAACGAAAA
>CACXFJ010000101.1 GCA_902766965.1 uncultured Eubacteriales bacterium
GAAAGCGTGTTCGGTCGAGCCGGACTTCGCAACTTGCGGCTCGTGTGTTTCTTTGTTACTTTCTTTTCACACCGAAAAGAAAGTAAACAACTAATTCTTGTTAAAAAAAGAGGATAGAACCTAATATCCTATCATCATCTTATTGTTTATCCTTAACTCCGAAGCGTTAGCTTTGGAAATTAACGCCCGTAGGGCAATTAACGCCAAACTTGTTTGGCAATTCACTCCACGCAGTGGAAATTCACGCCACATAGTGGCAATTAACTCCGCCTACGGCGGAAGTTAACGCCTCGCAGCGGCAATTCACGCCACGGGGAAAACCTGCATAACGAGCGTCGGATATTTTCGGTATTGACAGCCGTCGTTTTTGGTGGTATCATTAAAATACAAAATAGCATAGTGTATTACTATGCGCACAACCACGACACACACTTTTTTGGAGGTTATATGAAAAAAAGCAGTTTATTAACCAAGATTATGATTTCTTTGGTTCTTGTTGCTTTGGTTTTTGCCCTCGTAGCGTGCGGGAAAAAGGATGAAGGTAAGAAGCCCACTCCCCCGACGCCCGCTGTAGACAAAACGTTGGCAGAACAAGTCGTTGAAATAATACAGGGAGTTAATCCTGTTCTTAAAGTATTCAACGACACCAAGGCGGACGGAACGCTCGGAGCTGATCTTTCCTTATCCGTCAAGTACGATATAAGCGGAAACAGCAACGATTTTGCTTTGGCTGTTAAGGCTAACGCCAGCGTGACCGATCCTGCGGCGCAGATAAGCTTTAAGCAAAAGAATCAGGAATGGGTAAACCTTACCATAAACGAAGGTAAAGTATATCTCGTTCAGCCCCTTACCGCTGTGAACACGTCTAACAAGACCGACGGTATTCAGGCAGACATTAAAGCGCTCGCCCCCGCTGTGACCGATATAATGAGCATGGCTATGGACTTTATCGAAGGAAAAGAAATTTCTCTTCCCGAAGACCTTGCGACCTCTATAGGAGAAATGCTTTCCGGCACGTTTGAGAACGTAGCTAAACTTATCAAAATCGAAACCCTTACCAGCGGATATAAAATAGTCCTCGGTTCGGAAATCATGGATGCGTTGCAATCGCTTCTTCCTTTGGTACTTAAGGGTACCATCGCTAATATAGTGGGCGACAGCATGGCTACCAAAATTATGGACAAGATAGTTTCGTTCCTTGCGCAAAAACCCGAATTGAGCATCGAAGTCGGTTTGAAAAACAAAGCTATCAGCGGTCTTGCTATCGGTTATAAGCTCGTTACCGAAACGGGTACCGATACCGCAAGTTTGAATTTGGATTTCAGCCTTTCCAACGAAAGAGTATCCATCACCAATCCTACCGTAGGAAACAAAGCTCTTAACATTGGAGCCGTTGCCGAACTCGCGCAGAAGAACCTTAAAGCCGAAGCGGAAGTTTACGGTGTGGCAGACTTCTCCGAAGATATGAAAAATCTCGTATTCGCTACCGCTAAAATAAACGGCGCGGAAAGCAAAGGATACTTCAACGGACAGACGGTTTACTTCGACACCAACGCCGTTTATGCAGGTCTCGGACAGCCCGCTCCCGATAACACCAAATACAACGTAACTATCGGTAATATCGATAAGGAAACTTATGCGAAGACCAATTCGAGCGTTGTCAAAATGATTAACGAAGCGGCAGCAAAAGCAAGAACCGATTACTTTAATAAGAAAGGCGCAAGCAACGCTTCTTACGCCGACGACGCAGATAAAAAACCGAGCAAGAATCTTAATCAGACCGTTTACGAAATGCTCGGCGGAAAACTCGTATTGAAGAAAGACGGTAAGTCTTACGAAGACGTTTCCGAAAAAGACGTTATGACCAAACTTAACGGCTTAATCGGTAACTATATCAGATTCGATCTCGATACTACCAGCAGCAAAGATAACTACTTCAACACTCTTAAGAACATACTTACCTTGTTCGGAAAGAACGATCAGTGGATAATCGGCTACGACCTCATAAAGGGCGAAGGCGCGACCGTCGATTTGAGCGGACTCACCAAGATGGACGAACTTATGTCTTTCGATAAGTGGATCAATATGGAAGCCGGTAAAGTAAAAGTTCCTGCGAATATGAACGGCGTATACGGCATCTTCAATTGGGATACCGAAAATTATAACGGCGGCGTAATTCTCAGCAAAGCGGGCGTGCAGAACGACTTGCTCGACGCCATCAACGTATTCGTTACCCCCGGTAAGAACGAAGACGGTACCTACAAAGACGTAGACGCGGACTTCCTCGCCGAATTCGCAGACTACTACGTAGCGGCTCTCGGTTACTTCTTGGAAGAATTCGACAGTGTTAAAACGCAAGAAATCGACGCTATCGATATGAAGTACGCTTACGCTAAATTCCAGTATGAGATGAAGAAGATTGATTCAAATCTCGACGAAGCAGGAAAGAAGGCGGCAAAAGACGCATTCGACGCCGCAAAGAAAGAACACAAAGACGCGTTGAAAGTATACTATACTTCCGCTGTCGCTAACAAAGTATTCACCAAGATTTTGGGCGTATCCTTTGAAAACAACGAACGTTCTTACGTAGCGCAGCTTATCGAAGGCGGATTATATCTCCACCTCGGCAGTGTAAAGAACGCGGGAATTAACGGTTACATCGAAATCAAAGATTCTTTGGAAGGCACCAAGTCCTACGCTTTCGTATCCGGTCATATCAACGTTGTTGAAAACGACGTCAACGCAAAAATAGCCGAATGGGGCATCAACACCGCGGACTTTGCTACCGACTTGTTCACTCCCGCAAAAGTTAACGAGACCGATGCAGACGCAGCTTACTACGCTAAAATAGCTACCGTAGGAGACACCAACGTTAAACAGGTAACCAAAAACGTCGAAAACGATACCGAAACTTACGAATACACTGTGTTAAAAATCGACGGAAAAACTCAGTACAAAGACAGATACACCGCTTTGGAAGACTTGTTCGAAAGTTTGGGCGGAGCTATTATGTCCTACTTCGGAATTAACTAATATTTCTCGAAGAATAACTTTAATTACGAAAGAACGCTCTTCGGAGCGTTCTTTTTCGATATCGTATCAAAAAAGTCGCCGTATATGGTATAATTAAATTAAGGAGAAAAAAATGAAACGCAAAATATTTCTTATCTGCATAATTATAGCCTTTGCAGCGACGCTTTCCGCCGCGCTTTCGGCGTGCGACCTTTTCGGGAATAAAGGCTGCGGAAGCAGTCACGAATTCGGAGAGGTAATAGAAATAAAAGCCTCCACCTGCACGGAAGAAGGAGAGGGGAAAAAAGTATGTTCCGTTTGCGGATATGAAAAAAGAGGATTTGTTTTACCTAAAAAACAGCATACGTTCGGCGAGGCGGAGATAGAAGAGGAGGCGACTTGCGTAAAGAAAGGCAAAGAGAGCAAGACTTGTTCCGTATGCGGAGTTAAGGAAGAACGCGTTATTCCGCAGAAATCGCACGAATTAGGGGGGTGGGAGATAAAAGTCGAACCCACCTGTACGGACAACGGCGAGAGGGTAAAAAAATGTAAGTTTTGCGATTACGAAGAGAGGGAGAAATTAGGGACGATTTCCCATGACTATAAAGAGACGGAAAGAAAGGAAGCCACCTGCGAAGAGCCCGGCTACGTTAAGCGCGTTTGTTCCGTGTGCGGAAAAACGCAGACCGAGATTACGGAAAGGCTCTATCATTCTTTCCCCGAAGGTACGGAAATAAAGTACGATTATAGGGATAATTCGGACGAAAACTACTGTTATTATGCGTATAGAGAATGCGCAAGGTGCCATAAGGACGTTTTTTATAAGACGCAGTCGCACAGTATGAAGAAAGACGCAGAATTTTTCGTCGAAGCCACCTGCTCGTCTACGGGCGTGGACGCGAAAAAGTGTCTTTATTGCAACAGGCGTACGACGGAAACTATTCCCGTGGTTCCGTACAATCATAAAAGAGGAGCCGCCGTATACGGCGAAAGAAACGCCGAAAACTGCACCGTACAAGCGACGGTATCGTGTACCCTTTGCGGCGAAGAAATAGATAGTTGGTACGAACCTCGCCACGACTACGACGCAGAGACTTTCGTGTGTACGAGAGAAGGTTGCGGCAACGTGAAAGAGATGCCGTCCTCTTACTTTACGTACTCCTCGACATATCTCGGCGGTTGGGCAATCAAAGGGATAAACGACAAAAAACAGCCGACGTAAAGAAATATATCGACGACAACGACGGAAGAATAAGGTTGCCGTCGAGAGGCGGTTATCCGAACGAATCCGACGTAAAGGGAGTCCTCGATAGAGTTTTCGACGCGCTCGGCGAAGAATACAGGGCGAAGATAAAATATATCTACGTTCCGTCGGGATATAGACAAATCTTTTCGCACGCTTTCGCGAATCTGAGTAATTTGGAAAAAATAACCTTCCCGAAAACGATAACGAAAATAGAAAACTACGCTTTGGCAGGATGTAAAAACCTTAAAGAACTTACTTTGCCTTACGACAGTTACGCCGATATAATAGGCATTTTCGGCGCGAACAAGGACAATCTGACGGGATATACTTTGACCACGCTCAACGTGTATCGCCCCGCGGATAAGACTACCGTCGATTTCGCAAGCGAAAACTGCGTTCTGTTCGAAAACCTTATTACCGTGAATATCTACACCGAGTTTATCGGCGGTATAACGTATACGGTGGACGGACAAAAAATAAACGTGAGCAGAACGGTTTTGAAAAACGGCGTGGACGAAACGGGCGGAACGATAACGTATTATCTCAAATAAATTCGATATTCCGAACGATGAAAAAACGCGACTTATACAAGTCGCGTTTTTTATGGAGCTGATGACCGGATTTGAACCGGTGACCCCGTCCTTACCAAGGACGTGCTCTACCGACTGAGCCACATCAGCATTAAGTTGTTATCATTTTCGCAAGTCCTCGGTAAGGACGTGCGCTTCCGGACTTCGGGCATAGCCCTTGTCGGCTTTGGCTACCGACAGCTCACCGAGCTATCGCTTTAACGCGTCGCCCCCACTGAGCCACATCGGCATAAACAACCGAATAGGTACGTTACTTTCGATATTGCCTTATCATTATAGTTATTTTAGTCGGCGTTGTCAATTGTTTTCCGAATATTTTGTGGCGTAATGTTTTTTGTCGCGTAAGAAAAAGTATATGAACGTTTCTAAAAGAGAGTTTGGTATTGAATAACGATTTTTTATATGCTATAATTTATATGTTTAATAATAAAGGCAGGAGTATCTATGTCAAATTTTTTATGTAAGATATTCGGTTGTACGCCGGGCGACGGCGAATTGCAACCGAAAGAAGGTTTAAGTTATTCTATCTGCGGTTTCGGACAGAATATTATCTGCACGATAATAGGTTCTTATCTGACGATATTCATGACCGACGCGATAGGGTTCAACGCTTTGGCGGTTGCGTTCCTTATGCTGGGCGCGAGAATATTCGACGCGTTGAACGACCCCATTATGGGTTCTATCGTCGACAGGACGCGCAGTAAGTGGGGAAAATGCAGACCGTATCTTAAGTGGATGGCTTTTCCGATAGCGGCGATGACGATTATTTGTTTCTTGCCGTGGTATCCGAACACGAAAGGCGGTTTTGCGGCGATTTCCGTAATGTACGTCATCTGGGGTATGATTTACACCGTGGCGGACGTGCCTTACTGGGGACTTTCCACCGCTATGAGTAACGACACCTACCGTCGCGGAAATCTTCTCACCGTAGCGAGACTTTTCTGTACGGCGGGCGCGGGACTCGTCACTATAATCGTGCCTATAATTACCGACAATATGACGGTCGGATTGGATCCCGCCACAAAGTCGGAACATTTAAGATGGATATACTTTATAATAACGGTAGTCTGCGTCATATTAGCTACGCCGTTATTCTTCGTTGGATTCAAAAATACCGTAGAACGCAATCAATCCACGGAAACTCCGCCGTCCCTTAAACATAATCTGCAACTTCTCTTCAAAAACAAACCTCTTATGCTCATAGTTTTGTCGGGCATAGGCGGCGCGGCGAGAATGCTTTTTACCTACACGGGCGGACTGTATTTCGCTAAATACGTCATGGACAAAGAATCTATGTACGCGCTCCTTACGATGGCAGTCGTGCCGGGCGGACTTATAGCTTCGCTATTAGTGCCGTGGTTTACCAAGAAGATAGGTAAGAGAAAAACTTACATATATTCCCACTTGCTCGGCGGCGTGGCGATGCTCGTCGCGTTTATCGTCGGTTTTGCTTGCGACCACGGCGATTATTCCAGTCCGCTTACGATTACCGTTCTTATGATAGCTCTCGTAGTGGCGGGGATACCCACCGGATTCGGCAACATAGTGACTTACGCAATGATAGGCGATACCGTCGAATATCTCGAATTGAAGACGGGCGAAAGAGCGGAAGGAATATGTTTTGCCATGCAGACCTTAATGAATAAAGTCGGTATGGCGATAGGAGCGTTCGTGGGCGTGTTGGCATATTATATGGCGGGCATCTCGGCAAACGATACCGCTTCGGTCACCGCGAAAGGCAAGGACACTATGTGGTTTATGCTCGTGGGTATAGCCGCGATAAGTTTCTTCCTCACCATTATCCCGTTGCTTTTCTATAAGTTCAACGAAAAAGAACAGCAGGAGGCGGTAGCGGAAATAAAACGTCGTAAAGAAGCGGCTTTGGGCGAAGCTAACGGAACCGATGTCGAAACCGAATTCGCCGAGCTTACCGAAGAAATCGTAGAGAACGAAACCGACGAAGGAAACGAATAATAACGATATATAAGGAAAAGGCACTATGATAGCTACTTTACCTAAGAATTTCGCTTTATGCGGCGACGCGCCGTTGTTCGGAACGTCGAACCCCGCGCTTAAACTGACCCCGGTGACGGGCGGAGTAATGCTGTACGAGTTGAAAAAAAACGCTCTCATAGGTCAGGTCTTTTTTGACAGAAAGAAAAAGACCGCTACCGCGAGCATAGCCGAAGGAAAGACGTTTATCATAAGAAAAGAGGGCAAAATCTGTGCGATAGAACCCGTCGACGGACAAAGTTCCGTTTCCGACTACGTCGTGTTCGGGAACTGCGACAAGTACGAATACACCGTCTACGAATACGTGAACGGAACGGTTCAGCCGATAGTCGCTCTCAAAGTAACCTCCGACCCGACGAAAGGAAACTTTTACGACGTTTATCTTAACGAAGAACGAAATCTCGTAAAAGGCGTTCTTATCGCCGTCGCGATAAACGGACTCGTAACGCTGTAATCTTAAATTACGATAACGAAAAAACGCGTCGGTATCGACGCGTTTTTTCATATCCCCGACGGGTTGATAAAGATATAAAAATATGGTAAGATAATTAAAGAAAGTTCTTAAAGGAAGAGAGAATATGAATATTCAATATCTTAAATATGCGGTGGAAATAGCGAAAAGAGGATCTATAAACAAAGCGTCGGAAGAGCTGTTCGTGGCGCAACCTAATTTGTCGCGAGCGATAAAAGAACTGGAAAAAGAGCTTAACATAATTATTTTCGACAGGAACGCCAAAGGAATGACTTTGACCCCCGACGGCGAAAGGCTCGTCCATTACGGGAAGAGAATATTGAGCGAGATAGACGCGGTGGAAAGGACTTTCAAAAACCCCGACGGAAACAAGAAGCGGTTTTCCATATCGGTGCCGAGAGCGAGTTACATAGGCGAAGCCTTCGCGGCATTTACTCTTACGGCTGCGAAAGAAAACGACGTCGAAATTATGTATAAGGAGACGAATTCTTCCCGAGCGATAAAGAATATCCAAGAGGAAAACTATAATCTCGGTATAATAAGATACGCCGAAGGTTACGATAAGTATTACAAACAAACTCTGGACGATAAGGATTTCGCGTACGAACTCATTACCGAATTCCGATACGTTCTTATTATGAACAAGGATTGTCCGCTGGCAAAACAGGACGAAATTTTATATTCCGATTTGGAAAACTATATAGAAATCGCCCACGCCGACCCGTACGTTCCCGCGTTGCCCCTTGCGGCGGTGAAAAGGGAGGAGCTGCCCGACAATATCCGTCGCAGAGTTTTCGTGTTCGAGAGAGCGAGTCAGTTCGAAGTGCTGTCGACGAATAAAGAAGCCTTTATGTGGGTTTCGCCCGTGCCGGACGATACTCTCGAAAGATACGGACTCGTTCAAAGAATCTGCAAAGAAAACGTCAAGGTATATAAGGACGTGATGATAAGGAAGAAAAATTACGAATTTTCCGACCTCGACAAAGCGTTTATTACCGAATTGTGTAAGTTAAAAAGGAAAATTTTTGAGAAATGACCGCCTTTGCGGTAAGATACGATAGCCGCCCGTCGGGCGGTTTTTTCGTACATTCGCGTGTTTTTAGTAAAATACGTTTGTTTTAAGAAAGTTTTTAAGAATATATTGCGTTGCGAGGAGTTTATTTGATATAGTTATATCGATAATGATATATCGATATACAAAATAAGTAATTCCTTTCTTTACAAAGGTCTGTTATAATGATAGAGGTGAAGAAAAAAACCGAACAAGAAAGGAGGTTCCCTCGTGACGGATAGCAAAATATCGAAATCGGCTATGGTGAGATTACCGGTGTATTTGCATTATCTTAACGCTTTGAGCAGCGACCCGGAAGCGACTATTTCGTCGGGAGCCATAGCGAAAGCCGTCGGTTTGGGCGAAGTTCAGGTAAGAAAGGACCTTGCTACCGTAAGCGGCAGCGGAAAACCGAAAATAGGATATAAAATAGCGGAGCTTGTCCGGCACTTACAGGAAGCGCTCGACTGTTCTTCCATGAAAAAAGCCGTAATAGTCGGCGCGGGAAGATTAGGGTGCGCTCTGTTGTCGTACGAAGGGTTTTCGGAATACAATCTTTGCATAAAGGCGGCGTTCGATTCCAACGGAGAAAAGGCTATGACCGAAATAAACGGCAAAATGGTCTTTCCTATGTCGGCGCTCGAAAGCTATTGCAGAGACGAAGACATATCCATAGGGATAATCACCGTACCCGAAAAGCAGGCGCAGGAAGTATGCGACAGGCTCGTTA
>CACXFJ010000102.1 GCA_902766965.1 uncultured Eubacteriales bacterium
AAGGATAAAATAAATATATAATTAAGGGGGCATCGCTCCAAGCCCCCTTAATAAACCCCTTTCCTCATAATGTTCCCCCTATCCGAATTTAACGAAGTAAATCTTTCTCAACAAACATATTACTTGAATGTGCTTTATTAAAATATGAATAAAAAAACCATTAGGGTGGGTGGGCGGGATATACTAATACCTATTTACAGATAAAAACGGAATAGAACGCACGCCTATTCCGCCTTAAACTTTATATCCGTAACTCAAAACCGACGGTTTTGAAATTCGTTCACGGCAACGCCGTGAAATTCGTTATCGCTTTGCGATAAATTAGCTACCGCGAAGCGGTAAATTCGCTCCGCCTACGGCGGAAATTCACGCCCGTTAGGGCAATTAACTCCGAGCCTACGGCTTGGCAATTAATTTCTTTATTCTTCTTTTTTCTTCGGTTTTTCTATAAAAAACTGTACGGCTTTCAGAATCGCCGCGCCTACGGTCGCGCAGACCGCCCATTCGACGAGACCGTTTATCCCGACAATCGTCCATATAATCGCGAAAAATCCGTTGCCGAAGGAGTTTATATATTCGCTTCTTCCGTAGAAAAGCATAAGTAATCCCACGAACATAATCGTATGGAGCATAGCCGACGACAGCATCGTTATTACGTCGTTAACTAACGACGGAACTTTAGTCTTTGCAAGTCCGTTATATATAAGTCCTGCAAAAACGCCGAAAAGAACTCTCGGCACTATACATAAAATGAAAGCGAAATACGGATTTATCGTGAACAGCATACTCCCGAACGTGCTTAACCCGAAACACTGAACGAAACTCGTAATTCCGAACAATAATCCCATAAATCCGCCGAATAGCGGTCCGCAAGCGGCGGCACAAATAATGACGGGAATCATAATAAAAGTGATTTCCGCCACGCCTACTCTGAGATACCCCACGGGAGTAAACGCCATAATTATAAGTATCGCCGCAAGGGCGGCAAAAAGCGCAATTTTTTTTGTTTTCGCGTTCATTATATCCTCATTGTCGGCTGTCCGAAAACAATCGGGCAGCCTTAGTTTTTTCGGAAAAAACCATCTCTACATAGAGAAGTTTTTGAAATAGTTCTGGATAAGGATTATCGGCGTGCCTTTATCGCCGCTGCCGCTCGTAAGGTCGGCTAAACTTGCGAGAAGGTCGGTAAGCTGTCTGGGCGTCGTTCCCTGACTACGCATATCGTTAATCATATCCTTTTCTTTATTCTTAATTATCTCTTTCATAGCTTCGACCGCCTTTTCTCCCGAGAGGTCGGCAAGGTCGTTGTCCGCTAAATATTTGAGTTTTATTTCATTCGGTTTGCCTTTGAGCCCCGAAGTAAATCCGGGAGAACAAACGGGGTCGGCAAGTTCCCATATTCCGCCTACGGGGTCTTTGAACGCTCCGTCGCCGTATATCATACATTCGACTGTCTTTCCGGTACGCTTTTTTAATTCCGCTTGCAAATCGTCGACAAACTTCTGACTGTCGCGCGGAAAGAGTTTTACGCTGTCTTCGGTGGCGAGATTGCTGCCGAGTACGCCGTATTCCGCGTTATATCCGCTACCGTTCACCGATTTATTCAATATTTCGTCAAGGCTTACAACCTTTTTCGCGCCCGCGTTCAAAAGAGCTTTCTTCGTACGACGACGAGTGTGAATGTCGGCGTTAATTACGAATTTAGTGTATTTCAGTATTTCGCAAGGGTTGTTCGCGAGGATTACTTCGCAGTTACCCGTTTTTTGATAATATTCGATATAATCCACACCGGTAAACGTATGTCTTACGTCGCCGAACGTCGCTCTGAACTCGTCGCCGGTGAATACGTCGGCGTAAGGGTTGACGTTCTTTTCTATAAGCTGTTCGTAGGTTACGAAACTGTTGCCGACTTCGTCGGAAGGATAAGAAAGCTGAACGATAAGTTTTTTTACGCCTTTCGCTATGCCTTTAAGCACCATGGAAAAACGGTTTCTCGAAAAGATAGGTAGAATAAGTCCTACCGTCTCGTCGCCGAACTTTTCTTTTACGTCGGCGGCTATCTGGTCGATAGTGGCGTAGTTCCCTTGCGAACGAGCAAGCACGGCTTCGGTGACCGCCACCACGTCTTTATCCTGTAAAGGGAAATTCCCCTCTTTCGACGCGTTGCACACGCAGTCCGCAGTGATTTTTACGAGATCGTCGCCCTTTTTTATTATCGGAGCGCGTATCCCTCTGGAAATTGTTCCTTGATAATCCATTTTTTTCTTATCTCCTTATTTGGTTTATCGAATACTATGTTATTGTATTTTATACGACGTCTTTTGTCAAACCGTCTTTCTTCTTTGCGGCGGTATTAAAAGGTAAAACGTCGCTTCGAATACGCTCCGCGTAAAAACTTAAAACCGCTCTACGCTCTGCGTATATCTAAAAACGCCGTTTATAAAGGTTTTTGCATTAAAAACTAAAAACTCCGCCCCTTTCCTTAATAGACGCATTGAAGAAGGCTTCTATTCCGTCGGTCATTTTCTTCACGTCGGAACTTCCCGCCGTTTCCACCGCCGAATGCATGGCAAGCTGAGCCAAACCTATATCGCAAGCGTTCATCTGCAACGCCGCGCTGCTCATAAGCCCGAGCGTACCGCCGCAACGCAAATCGGAGCGGTTGTAATAATCCTGATACTCTATCCCGTTTTCGGTAAAAATCGCTTTCACGACAGCCGCAGTCGCTCCGTCGGTGGAGTAATTCGTATGATGTTTTATTACCACGCCTTTATTAAGGTAAACTTTTTCCGCGACGTCGCTCTTTTCGGGGTGCGCCTGATGAACGGCGTGACCGTTGTCTACCGAAAGGACGAATCCGTCGTTTTTAGCCTTGGCGAAATCGACTTCGCCGTACCCTAATCCGTCGTTAATAGCTTTAAGTAAGTCGGGTAAAAACGCCGAATCGGCTCCTTGCTTTGTAAGGCTCCCCACTTCTTCGTTGTCGAAACAGCACGCCATGGCTACTCCGCTCGGCTTACAGTTTACCAACGCCTCTATGCTCGAATACACGCTCGAAAGGTTGTCTATTCTCGGAGAAACGAGGTATTCGCCGTTTTTCCCGGCGTTGTATGCGGATACTGCGGGAACTAC
This sequence comes from uncultured Eubacteriales bacterium, assembly GCA_902766965.1. Taxonomy (GTDB): domain Bacteria; phylum Bacillota; class Clostridia; order Christensenellales; family DTU072; genus CAG-1782. Next base: position 3,133 of record CACXFJ010000102.1, read on the forward strand.
GAATAAATCCGCGTCAATAACTTCCTTGTCGGTGACGAGTTCATACACGCTTTCGGCGTCGCCTACGAGCGGCGACATATCGGTCTGAACGTTGAAAGAACATTTGTCGTTTACTTCGGGATTGTGATGTATGGCAAGGCTCGGAATATTGACGTAAAAGTCGCTTTCGACAAGCTCGCTTCTTACCGTCTTGCCGTCTTTTACCATAACTCTGCCCGCTATCTTCAACGGTATATCCGCCATACTGTAAAGTATAAGTCCGCCGTACTTTTCCACGTTGAGTTTTTTCCCTTCGGGACTGTCGAGAAGAACGTTGCCTTTAATCCGCAAACTCGGAGAATCGGTGTGACTTTCCGCAATATTGAAAGCATAGTTTTCAAGACTGCCAATAACGAAAGCTATAATCGCGCTGCCGTTTTTTACGACGTAATATTTCCCGCCTTTAACGAACTTGTTCTTTTCGCCGACGTAAATTCTTTCAAATCCCTTCCCGTCGAGATACGCGGCTACGTTTTTCACTGCGTGAAACGCGGTCGGCGACTCGTTAAGAAAACTTTTTATTTCCATTTTCCTCTCCGTTGTTATAAAAATTTCCGCTTATAAGTATATCACCGTTGCTCTTTTATTGCAAACCCATTGACTTTGAAAAAAATCGCTATCCGTTCACGTTTAGTTACTTTTTCCGAAAACTACTAATTCCCTCCGTTCTCTTCCCCGCAAAAAAACAACCGCCCGCCGCTTTTTTGTCGAAAAAAATCGCCGAAATAAGTTTCGACGATTAAATTTTCGATTTAGAACCAACAAGTGGTCATATTGCGTTTATTTTTTTACAAAAGCCGAGCGTAATAATTTTTAGGTCTCCTGAAAAGCACTTTGGCTTTTTAGGAAAAAGGAGCAACCCGAAAATAGTCGGCTATTCAATGCGTTGCATAGCCGATAACGGCAGGTGTCGCGACTGTGTACGGCAGACGACGCTTTTGTTAAAGCCGAGAAAAATTATAATATTTTTATCCGCTTTCGTTCTATCGAATAACCACGGATTTTATGAATTTATTTACCGTTTTTTTACGACGCAAAGAAGTGTGATCTGAACACTCCGTCCGAACCGCTTTTTACGTTGTTTTTATAATAGTTAAGCGAGATTATCTCTTTCGATTTGGTGGCGTTGAGGAAATCTCTCATTATTATATTGATATATTTTAAGTCCGCGCTGTCTTTAAGCGTTATTACGCAACGGCTCATAAGATATTGCATGCGCGCTTCCTGAAACTGCGGTCCCATTACGGTAGTTTTTACTTTGTGATTTAATATGGGAAAACCGTCCGTAAGCTGTCCCTGCAACACGAACAAGCCTTTCCCGTCTTTCTTATACCTCTCTATGTAGTTAGGAACCGCCCTTTTTATATAGTTTTTCGGCGAAAGGATATTCAAATCGTAATCGTAATAGGAATGTAACGCGCTTCCCTGCCGCGTGCCGTCATCGTTATTGCGTAAAAAAACAAAATCGTTCGCAAGGTGATGATTTCCCTTTTCCGTTCCCCAAAAGACGAGACATTTTCCTCTTGCCTCGCCCAAAGTGAGTTCGTCCACGAACGTCACGTCGTCTTTTTCGGTGTTATTGCGTAAAACTGATTCCGACAGATATCCGTTAATAAAATTTATCACGTCGGCTTCCGATTCTCCCTTAAAATGTTGAAAATCGAGTATGAGCGTTTCTGTATTATTGACGGAAATAAAATCTCTTATATCCTTAAAAATATCGTCGGCTTTCAAACCTTTACTCGGTCCGTGGAACGCTGCGAAATCATCTCCGTCTTTTTGTATCCTTATATCGAAATACCTCACTCCGTCGGCTAACTGTTCTTTTATATCTTTGTTTTGCGTTTTTGTAAGCCACATCATACCTTTACTCCCTGCGTCGTGAGAGCCGGGAATGACGACGCTCTTTAATAAAGTTTCGTCCTTGATATACGACATCCACTTACTTAAATTTTCGTCGGCTTCCGTCTTTACTATCGCAGTGGACGTAAAGTACGCCAGCGCGGACGCAATCACTATAAGAAGTACCGCCAAAGTACAGAGTATCGATAAAACTATTTTCTTGCTTTTTTTCATTTTATTCTCCCAAATATCCGATTTACGTCACCCTAACTCGGATTTTATTCGTTAGTTATTCAATACAATATAGAGTTTAATAAGCTGAACCGTAGCAACTGCGTAACTCATCGATAACCCTTCTTCCGTCGACGCAACCGCCGTATAAAAAGCCGTTCTACAACAATTATATCAGACGCCGGATAAAAGTCAATAGTCAAAGATCGCTTATCGCGTTTTTCTTCGTTACGCAAATTTGACGAAAATATCGAAAACGTATTATTTTAACGGTTCCGTTCCCCGCTCCATACGAACCAAACTATGCGTATTTAATATCGAATCGCCCGCTTTCTTTTTCTTCATATTGCTTTTATTATTACCTTATGTTATACTGTTATAGTATGAATAGAAGCATAAAAAGAAAACTTATTTTTGTGAGTATTCAGTTAGCGGTAGTTACTTTAGTGCTAATCCTTGTCGTCGGCACTTACGCTTGGTACGTCTCGAACCGACGCGTCGACACGTCGGACACGACCATTACTTCCGCTGCGTTGGACCCCATAAAAATAATTTTCACTCCCGACGATTTGGATAATTACAAAGGACAAACGGGCGAAGGCGGTTTGGACGCTCCTTTCTTCGCCAGCCGTACCGTCGATTTCTCTTATCGTTCTACAAAAATTAACGATTGTATCGTGTGCGGCGTTACCGACGTCACCGTAACTTTATCCGACACCTATGCCGAAACTTTCGGTTCCCCCACCATTTCGAAAGATACCGAAGGATATGCGGATATAGCGAAAAAATTTACATGGAGATTAGAAGTTCTCGACGAAAATAAAAACGTAATCGGAACTTTCATGCCCCCCGAAAGCGGCGACAGAGTAGTAGACGCCGACGGCAAAAATCTTAAAGTACGGGATGCGAAATATTTTCAGAAAAAACTCGTGGGAACAGCTTACGACTGTTCCGCCACGTTGCGTGTGAAAATTATTTTCCTTGACGAAAAATCCTATCGGAACTACCTTGACGGTAACATAAGCGGCGTTACTCCTTTCGCATTCAGCGATATAAACTTTATGGGTTGCAGCTTTTCCATCGGTATTACTCTCGGAGTAGAACAAGTAGGCCTAACCGATTCGCAAGGGGGAAATCGCTAATGCGTGAAAAGAAACCGATGTGGCTCATCACTATTACGTGCGTCATGACCGTTATCCTCGCAATAACTCTCATCGTGTCCACTTACGCATGGTATTGTACCACGATTAAATCCAACGACACCGTAGTGGTTCCCGCAGACGGAGTATTCCTTGTCGGCTTCGACGAAAAAGTCGTGACCATAGGCACTTCTCTTTACCCTGCCGTGCTTATGGAAAACACAATAAGAGACAATCTTTATTACGATATTCATCGCGAATATAACCCCGCCGACGCAAACCCGTCTTACGTCAGTCGCGCGGCTAACGTCCTAACGTACAAACCTACGATTAACTTTACGCAAAATCCTGCCGATTCGTCCATCACTTCGTATTCGTTTTTATTGAACGCGTCTGCTTACGTAAAAAACAAAAATAACGAAATCTCCGAAATAAACATTCGAGAACTTGGCTTTAATATCACTGCGGATATAGATTACCTCTCCTCTTCGCTCGAAGATCAAACGGGTTTATCGTTCAGCTTGAACGAAAGTTTCGTTATATACGGCTCCGCAACCATATCCTTAAATTTAGAATCTTGGATAACTTTACCCGACGAACTTTGCGACAGCGCGCTTATAGAATGGCCGTTGTATATAAACCTTGCCATAAGCGTTTCGGCAAATCGTTAAAATCTTTATTTATTCAAAAAATTACAAACCCGTCGAATTGAATGCGGACGAAGTATCTCCCGTCAATGCACGCGTATTTTCAAACGAAGTCAGATTGATACAGCCTGCAAAAGCACAACTGCCCATTTCAAGACTTCCGGTATTACCCTCCACTGTGACTTTTGTTAGATTTATCATATTAGAGCAAGCTCCCGCTCCGATTTTCACTACCGTCGACGGAATAATGAGAGTAGTTATTATAAGGTTATTATTCAAAGCGTATCGCACACCGTCCGCCGTGGGAGCAAGGATGCAAGTCACGTTTTTGCCTTTGTACGTATCCGGGATAGACACTTCTCCTACAAGTCCGCTGTATCCCACTACCGCATACGACGCGGCATCGTTTTCGGCGACAAAATTGCCTGCGTCGTCTATTCCCTGAAAAATAATATGTTTTAACGATGGATTATAGCTTTCGTCAAGAGGGACTTCCAGCTCAACGATGTCCTCGGTCTTTTCCGACCAATACGCATACGTCTTCGCTATATAAAAACCACATACGCCGACAACCGCAACGATTAACGCCATCACAAACGCCATTGCCGCAATTTTGGTCCCGCGAGTAATTTTATTCACCGTCGTCATCTCCTTTGTCCGAATCGTTTTTACTCAAATCGCAAACTTCATCTGCCCTCTCTACGCCTTCCGTTTTTGCTCTCTTTTTAATCGAACCGACGTCCGACTTTCTCTTTTTGAACAGGAATATGGCGAGAACGGTCAATCCGCCTGCCGCTATCGCGCTGCTTAAAGCTATTATCAACCATATCCACCATTGCGTCGTCGAGCCGTCGCTCGCTGCGTGTTGCCCGACGTAGATATCGAATTTGCCAAGTTTATTTACCGTCAGCCAGAGATACCCGTCCTCTTCTTTTACGTCGCACGACGCTCTTTTACCCTCTTTCGACAGGCAATCGACTCGAACGTCTTTACCCGTAAACGATTCCGGGATAGCGATTTTTACTCCGAATAACCCGTCTTGCGATTTACCGTCAATCAACAGCGTCACAGTCATCGAATTTTCGTGTTTTTTAGTCTCCACCGTAAGCGTACCCGATTGCTCGGTCAACAAATCGAACACTTCCGCTATCTGTTCGCCGCTTTCAGAGGCTATCGCGTGTCCGATAACGTCGAAACGAACGCTTATCTCTCCCGGTAGGTAATTCATACTTTCCAACGTATAAAATTTAACTTTATACCTGCCGAACTTTCTGAATCCCTCTTTCGCATCGTCAAAAACGGTTTGTTCGTCGTTGTTTACTTTCATAACGGGCTTTTTATCGGTTCCGTCGTATGCTACTTGCTGTATAGTGTCGTCCAGAAATACGCATTGTGCTTTCATTATGATAAGCGTCGCCGACAACTCGTTTACTTTCTTGTAATTTTCCGAATCCTCTTGTGTAAAGGATACCGTTATTTTATACGCTCCGCTATTGACGTAGCCATCTTCGCTGTATCCGCTTACGCTTACGCCGTCGGGCAGTCTTCCCGAAACGACGAGCGTATGTTTGTTTCCGTCGTAAACTACCGTATTATCCGCAAAAACGACTCCCGACATATCGTAATTTCCTTTTTCTATGACGAGATTTGCGGACAGTTTTCCGACTGCGTTATAGTTTTTCTCGTCTTCCTGCGAAAGTACGGCGTATACGGTATACCGTCCTACAAATTTTCCGCCGCCCTCGTAATAAAGTAACGATACGCCGTCGGGCAAAACGCCTTCTATGACGATACCGTGCAGCTGTCCGTCGTAAGCCACGGTCTTATCTGTAAACTTCGCTTTGCTTAAATCGTAATCGGCTTTGCTTAACTCTACCTTAACGTTCACGGTATAGGCGTAATAACTCTCCGTTTCGCGGAATATCGCGACGCAATACTCTGCTTCCGACACTTCCGGCACATAGGTTTCGTCCTGCCATACGAATCCGGCGGGAAGAGGATATTCGGCAAGAGTTTTTTCGGGCGAATACACTCCCTTTATCGTTTCCGGATATATGCGTTCGTCTTGCGGCACTTGCCCTTTACGCATATCTACTTTAAGAATTATATCATAATTGTTATATCTGTCAAAATCCTTATTATAATAAGCCTTGTATCCGTCATTATCTACTTCCACCGGGAAATTATCGTCGTACCAGTAAAAACCGTCTTTAAGAGCCACATCTTTCAAAAGTTTTCCCTTGCGATAATTGCCGCCGTCTACCGTATTATTGTTTCCGTAATAAATATCGCTGTAACGTCCTTTCGTCACGTCGATAAATATTTTGACTTCAAAGTCGTTATAATTTTTAATATCGGCATTATAATAGCCTTTGAATTCGTAACGTTGCACACTTTCCAAAACAACGTCTTTGAACTCGTTGCTTATGCGGTATCCTTGCGTTCCTTCCGACCTGTCGAAAACTTTTCCTGCAGTGAGTTTTTCAGTATATTCCGCCGACAAAACGAGAGCTTTTATTCCGCTGTAATTTGCCTTTGCTATATCTATTTGAACGACGCCCAAATAATCTTCGTAATTGTCTCTATCGGGATTATAATACGCCTCGTACGAGTTTTGTCCCGCTTGCGGTATTGTCGAAGAGTCTGCCCACCGCCATTCGTTGCTTTTGAAAGGATAATCGGCAAGCGTCTTTTTTACGTCGTAAACGTAATCCCCCGTCATCTCCGGATGTGTAGCAGGTACTCTCGCCGCTTTTTTCAAAACTAATTTTATATCCAACGAAAACTCGTTATAATTATCTTTGTCCGCACAGTATTTCGCCCTGTATTCTGTCTGACCGACGATAGGAACGGTCTTATCGTCTTCCCAATAAAAACCGTCGTCGAGTTCGTAATCGCGTAAAGTAAACTTCTCGTTATAGGTTCCGCTCAACGCCCTATGCGTTACGCCGCTATAATTAGTTTTGTCGATTTGTACTGTAAACACGGCACTTCGAACGGATTCCGTTTGTTCTCCGTCTCCCACTCCGAGCGTCAGCCTGTATTCTCCGCTATCGCTATGATTTTTTACAGAAATAGCTTCTTCCCTGCCGTATTCCGCCCATATCCCGAACTTTTTGTCTGCTTTTTCCCACAGATACGTGTACGTCAATCCGTCTACCTTGTTCACTTCGGCAAATATTTTCTTTTCGGTTCCGTCATACGTACAGTGCAAATTCTCTATATCGCCTATGACGGGTTTTACAAGTCGCAACGTCGCCGTCAACGTCATTTCGCCCGTGACTATGAATTCCGTCCCCGTATTACTGCCGTCGCTCCAATAGCTCACGACATAACCGTTCGGCGCAGGCGTGTAGCAAGGGTCGTTGACGTCGGAAAGGTCGATATTAGAACCGTATTCCCTATTATAAACGTTGGTGACCGTGCCTATAACTACTTTTATTGCGTATAAATTGCTCAAATCGGGCATTATTGTCTCACCCTCGGCAAACGAACTCAAAAACGGATTTTGCCCTTTGGAAGAATCTTTATTCCACGATGAACTATAATATCCGCTCTCTTTGTCTCCGACAAATTTAAGTCGACCGTTGTTTATCGTCAATTCTCGATTATCGGAATACAATACTATTCGGCCTTGCACGACTTGCCGCAATTTTCTTCCGTTTACGTAAACAAATCCGCCGTATGCTGCCGCGCTCGTTTTCGAAAGTACGATTTCACCTTTGACGACGCCGGCGTTGAATTTGATTCACCCTCTCCGTTGCCTTCAAAAGAAACGGCTATCCTGTCGGTATAACTTCCTATCGTCGTTCCGTTCAATTCCACTGTCGCCGCATTAGACGCCTGCAATGCTATACCTGCGTTATCCCAAGTGCTTGCTCTTTTACTCGTTTTTATCGTACCGCCTCTTAAATCGGCGCTTCCGCTTTGCAATACCGCGGCAGTCTGTCCGTCTATGACTCCGCCCGACATTTCGATTTTTCCGTTCTGACTTTGATAATAAGCGATTCCGGTAAAATCGTCGGTATTTTGGGAAAGGATTTCTCCTCCCGTCATCACCACCGTTCCGCCGTCGTTGCGTATGGTAGACACGTTTTGCGTGCCTATCGCGCCGTTTACGGCAAAATGTCCCGACGTTTCTAATTTTGCTCCGACGTTTATCTTTACCAAATTAGCTTTTTCCGACTTAAAATCCCCTGCCGAGGTATATAGCGTACCTCTTTTAACGGTGATGAACGACGTATCGCTCGCTCCCGTATAAAGGACGCTCCCCGTCAAAACGAATATCCTCGGATAGTCCAGCGTTATTCGATTGTCGGTCGTGATATTAACGAATTCTATTTCGGGATTTTTTCCGCTTCCCTGCTCCAGATTTGCGTCGATTTCGTCAAAAACGGCTTGCAAAGAAGTTGCTCGTTTCTTATTCGCATCGTTATTGCCGAAATACAAGCCCTCTCCGTCTTCGGTTATTCTTATAGTCGTTTCGTAATCTATCGTTCCTGCTGCATACGTCGTTTTTGCCGTGCTTACGCCGAGTATTAGCGCAAATAATACCGAAAGGAAAATAATAATTAAGTTCTTAAATCTATTCTTACACATTTTGTCTATATGCCGTCACTATACTCCCTGCCGTAGTCGTAAATATGTTGTACGTCACGCCCGAACCCGAATAAATACGATATCCGTTTTCTTCAAAATTGCCGTAGAAGGAATCGACGTACGTCAACTTACCCATCGAAGACGGAATGTAAATATCCGCGCCGAGTTTGAAATTCAACCACCCGTACATTGACATCAACGCCAGCTGCCTATACGTCGTGATAACGACTACACCGTCCGCAGACACCGTCACGTCGGGCAATAAGCTATACGAACGCATCATATCCCTTACAGCACAAGTCAACACTTTTGCTAAAAGAGTTCCGTTTGCCGCGTTTCTGAAATCGGAATAGGTATATCCCGTCCCTTGATTAGTACCGTTATCTATGATTCCTGTATTTCCGTCGGTGACGAAGGTACCGTTTTTGAGGTAAACGTTGTCGGAAGAATTCTCCGCAAGGATACTTCCGGCTATGCCACCCACGTGTGCGGCGGCGACTTTATATTTGCCGTCCACAAAAGATACGTTGCCGGTCACGCCTCCGCCTGCCGTCACGTCTACGACGTACTGTCCGACGATGCCGCCGCCGTATACCTCGTTGGCTCTGACGTCGATGTATCCGACAGCTCCGCATTGCGTTATCACGGAATCTACGGCTTTACCGGCTATCATTCCGAGGCTAAGCGTTGAATAAACGTCCTCGGTGTTCTTTACGGAAAGCGTACCGGATACCGTTACGTTGCGGATAGTGGTTTTTTCGGCAAAACCTACCAACCCTCCCGCAAAAAGAACGTTGCTTGCGGCTACGTTTACACGCAATATCGACAAATCGGAAATAGTGGCGTCTTTCGTTCTGCCGAACAGTCCGACGTAATCGGTATTCTGCGCGGAAATTACGAAATCGCTTATGGCGTATCCCCCTCCGTTATACACGCTTTCAAACGTCCAAGCCGTATTCGCGTTCAGTACGAAATATTCACCGCCGGAAAGTCCGCTTATATCGTTAATCTGAACGTATTTGGGTATTCCTCCTATGTTCAAGTTAATGTATGCCGTCTTCATACCGATATAATCGCTGCGTATATTCGCTATATCGTTTATCGACGTGACGTTGAATTCGCATTTATCTACGTCTTTTATAGTCAGATAAGTCAGCTGTAAAATAGGATTGTCGCCAAGATTATAGTTTTCTCTGTGTTCTCCGAGGTCGGTAGTAAGATACTTGTTCGCGTTGTCGTCGGCCGTTTCGTTGGCGGTAATATTCGTGTATTCGATGAACGTAGCCGCTTTCCAAACGGTATTGTTTACTTTGCCGTCTATATTTACCTTATCTCCGCTTATCGAAGAGGCGACTCCGTCCGCTACGAGTAAATTGCCCAAAGCGGTAATTTTAGCTTGAAGCTGTGCTTCCTCGGACATTGCGTCATAACCGACTATACCCCATTCCATATCGGTAAGGTCGCAAGAGGCAAGATTCAACGTCGCTCCCACGTCCGCCCTTTCGCCGTTAAAGCTCTGCAACAAATTAGAATAAACGGCGTCGAGTTTTCTCTTGGAAATAACGTACTTTCTGTCCTCGGAATTGACGCTCGTCTTCAAAAGATTACCGCTTTCGTCACGACCTATAACGTCGCCGTTTCCATCGAGGAACGCATAATTGTGAGCTCCCTCGTTGTCCACAATATCGAGATTTACCGTGAAGTTGACGTCGTAAGAACCGGCATATACGGCACCTGAGATATCGTACGACACGATAAAACGATTAGTAACCGTGACGTATCCGGCGATATTATCGGAATGTAATTCGGAAATATTCCCCAACGAGATAGCGTCTATATCCGCCACCCTATATATCTCGTCTTCATATACGACCGTATTTTCGTACGTCTTACCGTTGTAGACGTGTCCCAAGTTTTTGGCGACGGTCGCGTTCACTCTCATCGGTTCGATTACGTTGCCGAATAAAGTCAAGCCCGTCGTATCGCCGTCGATATAGTAGTTAGACGAATCGTCTTTGAATACAAGGTCACCGAACACGATAACGGCATTACTGGCGAGGACGTTTCTCTTGTTTGAATAAATACTCTTTATCGCGATAGAAACGATTTCTGCGTCTTCGCTTATTATGTTTGTCAATTTATATACGACTACGTTTTGAATTCCGCTGTAATTCCCTTGCTCTACGTTATAGGACATTACCTTGGTAATAGTGTTGTTTTCTCCGACAACGGAAGTCTGCATGCTTTGTCCTACCGGTGTGAATTCCGAATTACCGTCGTATATCTTCACCAAATGGCTATTTTCGATATCGAGAGTAAGACCGATAGGACGCTTCTCTATCTTCCACGCAAGCGAGAGACTGGCAGGCACCTGATAGTTCATTTCATACGGCAAAACGTAGTCTACGCCTTTTACCGTTACCTTGTCCGTGTCACCTTGACCTATCGCCGAAACTCTTGCGATATAGTTGCCGGCGTTTATTGCGCTGAACTCGCTGTCGTAGTCGGGTACGAGCGTCATCTCTCTGCGATGAATTCCGTCCGCGTCCGGCAATCCGAGACCTACCGCGCGTACCGCGTGCGTACGTTTGTCGTAAACGCAAAGATTATAGCCGTCGTATTCTTGATTTTCTTTTCCGTCGCAGTCGTAATACCATTTGAGGTCAACGTCAAACTTGTACATTTCCACTACTTCCGTATCGTTGGTCAAAGCATAGTTGTTCTTGTTCCAGATTTCGTCGGCGTCGGGAAGGAATCCGGCTGTCAAATCATAGATACCTGCTACGACGAAGTAAGTCCTTAGCACCGCGTCCAAAGCGGTATCTCTATGTGCAAAGTTCACTTTAAGGGTTATCGTACGGTCGTCCTCGGCGTGCGAACCGGGCTTAGTAATATACGCCGTAATGTTTCCGGTCTGGTCTTCTCCGTTATAGACGTATCTTGTTTGATCTTCGGCATAAACGTGTATCCAGTGGGTGGAAACGGTGGCTTTTTCTATCTGCAATAACGCCGTCCTCGCTCCCGCGTCTATTCCGGTAACACCCCAGTCCTTATAGTTTTTGCTGTTTATTATCCTTGCGTTGACGAAATACTTTCCCGCGGCGCAAGCATAGTTGTTCGCTCTGGCAAAATCAAGTATGTACGGATATTCCTCTATGCTTATGGATGAATCCGCATATTCGAGTACTGCCGTGCCGTATTCCACGTTAAAGTCGTTGGTTCCGTCGGGCAATACCACGGTAGTGGCGTTAGTGGTGACTTCGTTTTTATTGCTGATAAATACGTAGTGATTTTCGGTATCGTAAGTCGTGCCGTAACCCACCAAATAAATATTGTCTATGGTACCCTTTTCCACTACGACGTGTACTGTCCCGTTCCAGTCGTGGTAGTTGCTGTTGGACGCGACCGTGACGGTAATATCGTATTCGCCCGCATTCTTTACGCCGTTTTCGGTATAAAACTCGCTATTGCTGTCGCCGCCGGTATACATGAATTTCATCTTCATATCGGCGTCGTACTTATAATAAATATCGGTATTTTCCGTCGCATAACTTTCGCCGGAAGCCGCCGTAGCGACGTAGAAATAATTCGTTTCGCCGGAATAATACGTCCATTCGCGAATTCCCGAGAAGGAAATATTGTCGATTACAGCCTTTTCCATATCCAAAGATTTAGTCGTGTCCGTCAAATTATAGTTGTTGGATAATTCGCCGTAAGCGGCGTTAAAGCCCGCGACGAACGAATACTTGCCTGCGTTGCGGAATTCGACGTCTTCGGATAATGCGTTCCTGCAAGTAAGAATTATGTAATCCTTATCGGCATAATCGGCGATATCGTCTCCGAGAAGGGCGGCGGAAATGCTTATCTGACTATGTTGATCGGTGCCGTTATAAGTATACGTTCCCAATCCGGTCCAAACGACGGCTATCGAAGCTTTTGCGATAGTACAAGTCTGTTTGGAACTCGTAATACCGTAGTTTGCTTTCATATTCTCATCCATTA
>CACXFJ010000103.1 GCA_902766965.1 uncultured Eubacteriales bacterium
GTCGTTTATCTTTACAAACCGTTCGGAGTAACTCTAACGGCGTTCCTTACCATACTTTGCCTCGGAACCGTTGCTCCCGTAGCTGCTACCCTCGTTTGGTTTAAGTGTAAAGACGCAAAGAAAAAAGATAATTTTAATATGAAAATTATTCTCGCGGCGAGCGGTATCATCTATCTTACTTTCTTCGTCGTCAATCTTATAATAAACTTAATCGTACCGAACGGACACAGCCTTAACTCTTTGGCGACTTACGCGCCGAGTATAATTTTTCTCGTAGCTCCTTTCTTCGGCGCAACGTTGTGTCTTCTTTACAAAACGAAAAATTATCACCTGAACACGTTATAAACAGTTCTTTTGAATCGAAAAAGGATAACGAAAATAATCGTTATCCTTAATTTTTATGTGACAAATCTACCGAATCTAATTGTTTATTAGGTCGTAACCGCCGAGAAGTTTGATTTCATTGCGGGCAAGCTCGTCGCAGCGGTTGTTGTTTTCGTTATCGCTATGCCCTTTTACTTTTACGAAACTTACTTTGTGTTTGGACACCTCTATAAGGAGGGCTTTCCATAAATCGACGTTTTTTACTGCCGAACCGCTCGAAGTCTTCCAATTTTTTGCTTGCCAATCATTGAGCCAGCCTTTTGAAAACGGGTCGAGCGAATACGCGCTATCGCTGTATATCGTCACTTCGCATTTTTCTTTCAGCTGCAAAAGAGCGTTAATAATTGCAAAAAGCTCCATTCTGTTATTCGTGGTCTCCGGATAGCCGCCGGAAATTATCTTTTCGTGTCCGTTATAGATAAGTATTGCCGCCCAACCGCCCGGACCGGGATTTCCGCTGCAAGCTCCGTCTGTATAAATATCAACGTGTTTCATTAAATAGTCCTGCTCAAAATTTCAGATTTTTTGCGGCATGCGTCCACGCCCTCGGCAATAATATCGGTAAGATTATTTTCTTTATAAACTTTCACCGCTTCGATAGTCGTTCCGCCCTTACTGCACACCCTGTCGACGAGGACGTCCAACGGCGTATCGGTGGATTTTGCTATTTCCGCGGCTCCGATTAACGTGTCGAGAGCGAGAATTTTACTTTCTTCATAAGTAAGTCCGCCGTTCATTCCGCCTTGTATCATACCCTGCGCGAACATATATACGTACGCAGGACCGCTTCCGCTAACCGAAGTAATTGCGTCAAACTTCGTTTCGTCGGTAACAACGACCGCACCGCACGCGGAAAAAACCGATTTCGCAAATTCCTGCTCGTTTTCGGACACGTTATCGAAAGTCATTCCGCATACTCCTTTACCGATTTTGCAAGGAACGTTCGGCATAATTCTTACTATCCCTACGTCGTCACTACCTATTAAGGAACGCAATTCTGACGTGCTTACGCCCGCCATTATGGAATAAATCGTAGTTAGAGCGTTAAAATCGATACCGTCGCATATAGCCTTATAGTGTTGCGGCTTGACGGCGAAAAAAATTCTTTCGCTACGGTCTACAAGCTCCGCTACGCTTTCGGCAGGTACTACGCCGTACTTATATTTATCTATTTTTTCAGAGTCAATATCGAATACGCACACGTCTTTTGCGTCGAATTTTTCCCTTTCGATAAACCGCGTGAGTATGGCTTCTCCCATTACGCCTAAGCCTATTACGCCTAATTTGTATTTCATATATTTCACCTATTTCCTTGACTATATCGAATTTTTATCATATAATATTATATGTTTTTAGGGGAGTGGCTCAATGGTAGAGCAGCGGTCTCCAAAACCGCTGGTTGCGTGTTCGAATCGCGTCTCCCCTGCCAAAAACACCTTCGGGTGTTTTTTTATTGCACGTTTTTTGCGAAAATGCAAATATATTATTCCTAATAATACAAGAGCCACCGATAATAAATCAGGTGGCTCATTGCTTACGTTATGACTTGATTAGTCGTTGTTGTCGTTAAGAGTGATATTCTTAAACAAATCGCCGAGGGTTACGCCCGATCCGCCGGAAACGTATTCTCTGGGTTCGTTATCGGATTCTTCCTTAACGCGTCTTGCCTTCTTCTCTTTGCGTTCTCCCTTATCGGCAGCTTCTAATCTCTTGTTGAAGTTTGCGGTGCGGGAAGGTCTTTCGGAAGCAGTCTCTACGTCTGCCGCTTTCTCTTCGACTGCGGGCGGTTCGATAAGTTCCTTGATGCTGAGGGTTATTCTGTCGTCGTCGTAATTCATAACTTTTACTTCGACTTCGTCGCCTTCTTTCAAAGCTTCGTTTGCGCTCTGGATCCAACCGTGGTTGATTTGGCTGATATGTACAAGTCCGTCAATTCCGGGTTCGAGTTCGACAAACGCACCGAATTTTACGATACGAGCAACTTTACCTTTGACTACGGAGCCTACGGGATATTTTTCTTGAGCGATTTCAGAGGGATGTTTTTGTAACTGTTTGTAGCCTAAAGAAATCTTTCCGGTTTCTCTATCTGCTTTCAATACGATAAAATCGTAGTTCTTGTTGAGTTCGAGTACTTCGCTCGGATCGTTAATTCTCTTCTTAGCCCAGGACAAATCGGAATTGTGAACCAAAGCGTCCATGTACTTCAAGCTGACGAAAGCTCCGAAACTTGCGAATCTCTTAACTTTTCCGTTAACGATAGCGCCTTCGTAAATTTTGGACCAGAATTCGTTTTCTTTCTCTTCCTTTTCGGCTTCGAGAATAACTCTCTGGCTGGCTACGATACGTTTGGGGTTACGAGGTTTCTTAACGTTACCTTCTTCGTCGAGTTCTTCCTTCGGAGGAAGCGCTTTCAAACGTAAAGGTTTGCCAACGTAATCCGCTAAGGATTTAACGAAACCGCAACGAATTTGAGAAGCGGGTACAAATACGCTGTAAGTACCTATTTTGCCCAAAAGTCCGCCTTTGATTTCCTGATTGCAAGCCAAAGTGAATTCTTCGCCTGCGAGTATGCCTTTAACCTTTTCGTCGTCCAATTTGATAGCGTCGAAAGCCTTTTTGCTTAAGTTTATGGCTTTTTCTTTGCTGCCGGGTTCTTTCGGAATGATGATAGCTTCGATTTCGTCGCCTTCTTTATAGTTGGCGGGATCGTAAGAACCGTCTATTTCCGCTTCTTCCTTCGCAATAAAACCGCAGTCGTTCTTTCCGCCGCCCTCTACGGTAACGGTAATGCCTGTAACGTCGGCTTTGACGACTTGAGTTTTGAGACGCATACCTTCGCGGTACGACTTGGTGTTAATCTTCTTCATGGCTTCTGCCATAGAAGTGATTTCTTTTTCTTCGTGTTTTTCGGTGGGTTCGACTACTGCCGCAACCTTTTCTTCCTTGACTTCATCAACTGCGTTGTTGATTACACTCTGTTCGCTCATCCTGTTAAAAACCTCCATAGTCAACTCTTCCGGAGTCGACGCGCCGGACAATATGCCCGACAAAACTAAATTTTTCTTTATCTGTACCGACTTTAAGTCGGAAACATTCTCTATAAAACAAACGTCGGAACAAAACTTTTTCGCCGTTTCGTACAACTTACGGCAATTGGAACTGTTTTTATCTCCGACCACGAAAATCATATCGCATTTTTTCGATAATTCTTCCGCTTCTTTCTGTCTACCTTTTGTAGTATAACAAATGCTATCTAAAAAAACAACTGTTTTTAATAAACTTTTAGCTTGATTTTCTATGTATTTTTTGATTTCTGCGTATTTATTATAGTTAAAAGTAGTCTGAACGCAAACGAAAAATTTATCGGCGGAAGAAAAATCGATTACGTCCGTACTATCGACTATGACGGGATTATCGCAATACCCCGAATGCCCTATCGTTTCGGCGTGATTTCTGTCTCCGATTATTATTATTCCGTATCCGTTTTTGGCGTAATACTCTATTTTCTCATGGATTTTTTGCACAAACGGACAGGTCGCGTCCACCACGTTGTACCCTTGTTCGATAAGCTCTCCGCGCTTTTTCGGAGTACACCCGTGAGCCGATACGATTACTGTCGAGCCTTTCGGCGGAATATCCTCGCCGACTACTTTTATTCCTGCCTCGGAAAGTTCCTTTACTACGCGTTTATTGTGTATAAGCGGATGGAGGCAAAAGACGTCAAGTCCTTTGCCTGCTTCTTTTTTTGCGATTTCTATTGCGGATTTAACGCCGTCGCAAAAGCCGTATTTGCCTAAAATTACTTGCATAAGTAAGCGGAAATGACGTCCGCGACTTCCTCGATGCTCATTTCCGAAGTATCGATTACTATCGCGCCGTCGGGTACGACAAGCGGTGCAAACTTTCTCGTCATATCCTGCTTATCGCGAGCTTCTATATCGGCTTTTATCTCTTCCAAAGGTAAGTTTTGTCCCTTTTCGTCGAGTTCTTTTTTTCTTCTCGCCGCTCTTACGTCGGAAGAAGCCGTCATATAGAATTTATAATCGGCGTCGGGCAAAATAAAACTACCGCAATCTCTTCCGTCCATTATACAGTCGGTTTTCATTGCGATTTTTCGTTGCAATTCGACCATTTTCATTCTTACCGCAGGGATTTTCGATATCGTGGACGCCGCCATCGATATGCTGTGTTCCCTTATGTACGGCGTAACGTTTTCATCGTTTACCGACACTTGCTGAACTCCGTTTTCTTCCCAAAGTTTCATATCTATCGAGTCTAAAACGGGAATGACTTGTTTTTCGTCCGCAACGTCAATTCCGTTTTTTACGGCGAAATACCCCAAAGCTCTGTACATCGCTCCCGTATCGAGATAGGATATGTTGAGTTTTTTCGCGATGAGTTTTGCTATCGTGCTTTTCCCGCTTCCGCCGGGACCGTCTATCGTTATGTTCATTTAATCCTCCGAATATATATGACTACCGGCGCAACGTCCCGTAGACATGGCTATTTGTATATTGAATCCTCCCGTGTATGCGTCCACGTCGATAACTTCGCCTGCAAAATACAGATTTTTTATCTTTTTACTACGCATAGAACCGGGTTCTATTTCGTTCACGCTTACTCCGCCCGCAGTAACCACCGCTCTTTCGATAGGTTCGAGCGACTTAACGCCGAAAGTAAGTTTTTTGAGCGTTTCAACTATTTTTTTACGTTCCGTTTTCGTAATTTCGTTTACCTTTTTATCCCCGAAAACTTCGCTTGCGGCGATTATTACGGGAATTAAACCTGAAGGAACCAACTTTACAAGCACGTTTTTTAAGGTTTTGTTCGCGTTGTCGGAAAACTCTCGTAAGAGCCGATTATCGAGCGTTTCTTCGCTTAAAGCAGGTTTCAAATCGATTTCCGCCGTTATTTTTCGTAAATCTATTCTGTTTATTCTGCTCGAACCGCTCAATACGATAGGTCCGCTTATTCCTTTATCGGTAAACAGCATTTCGCCGAACTCGGAAACGATTTCTTTTCCGCAGTTACAAATGGTAAGATTTACGTTTTTCA
>CACXFJ010000104.1 GCA_902766965.1 uncultured Eubacteriales bacterium
CCACTCGTTATGCGGGATTTTTCCGCAGTCACGAAGTTTAGTGCGGAAAAATCTTAATCCGCATAAGTCGGACTCACAGGGAAGCAAAACAAGTCCGTCTTGCTTGTCAGAGGTTGAAAGCGTAATTAACACAAGCACTTTGTTTGTACGATAAAATATTAGGATATATATTAAGGGGGCATCGCTCCAAGCCCCCTTAATAATCCCCTTTCCTCATAATGTTCCCCCCTTATCCAAACTTTAACAAATTTGATATTTCTTAACAGACTAATTACTTGAATTAACTTGTAAGAATAGGAAAAAGCAAGGCGGACTGCCTTGCTTCATTGTTAAGTACAACTTACACGGACAAAATTTTACCGCACAAAATTTACGACTGCGAAAAAATTCCGTGTAACGCTTGGTCGAGAATATGCGTCCGATTTGTCGGAGTTTTATTAAAGTTTTTTACACTTATAGAGTATCGTAGTCGATATTCCGCTCACTACCATACCCACTATTACCATCGTGGACTGGCTCAATTTTTCGCCGTAGCCGATAAGGTTTCCCACGACGCAGATTATTATACAGACGATGAAGGGTATAACGGCTATCTTAAAGTAGGACGCGATAAGGACGAGCGTAAGTCCTCCGAATATCGCGGGAATAACGTAGGGCGACACGGGCGCGAGCGCGGTGACTATCTGCGACTGGAAGATAATCAAAGGTATAAGACCGATTACAATAACCAACGTCGTGACGATACTGCTTACCGCTATGCTTATGGTGGTTATTATTTCCTGTTCTTCGCTGCCCTGTTTCGTTTCGCAGATGTTTTGGGCGTTAAGAGCGCACGGCAATTTTAAGTTGCTGACGTTGCCGGTAATAAAGCTCATATACTGCCCGCCCGTTCCGAGAAGGGGAGCGTAGCTTACGGCTTCTATAAGTCCTATCGCGACGTATCCGAGCATAAACGGGATACACTTTGCGAAGGCTTTCCAGTCGGGCCACACGCCCGCGGATATCCAGTAGATGACGGGAAGCAGACAGATTAAACCTAACGCTACCCAGGTAAATATTCTGCCGAGATTATGCGCCTGTACGTTATATAACTCTCTTTCGGTAAGATTTTTCTTTTCTTTTTTCATACAAGCCCCCTTTTAGAACACGAAAGTGAAACCGTACGCCGTCGCAAGAGCGCCCAAAATAGTAATGGGCAAGGCGTAGTTTTCAAGCCACTTTTGTTTGCCGACTTTAATAATAACGCCGCATATACCCATAATGAGCAAGCTCGCAGCCAAAGTAATTAGAGTAATTTCGCCGTAAGTGGTTATTCCCGTAGTGTTGTCCGTGACGGGTTTGCCGATAGCGAATATTCCGCCTACCAAAATAGCGGAAAGCATACCTGCGAGAAGTCCGCCGAGCAAAGCTCCGGTAACGGTGTTGCTCAATTTTGCGTTCTTTTCCTGTAAATCGGCTAATTTAGTCTGATATTTTTTGTAGAAAACCGCATTGAAGATAGGACCGGACACGATAGCGACGGTCATAACGAGCACCGCGGTGGCTATCATGACTTCCTGATTGAATCCGCCCGAACCGTACATTTCTATCATAGCCTTGTTGGCTTGGTCGGCGGCGATAAGTTCGTATTGCAACGCTCCTATTACGGTAAGTCTTATCCACGGTATTGCAAGTCCCAAAGTGGACATCATAATACCGATACCTACGACGATAGGTATACTCGGCACGATAGAGAACACCGCGCTCGACGTAATGGCTTTTTTGATTTTAGCCTTGTCCATACCGATTTTTTCGGCGCGTTTCAACGCTTTTACAATAAACACAACGCTCATCGCGATAATAGTCGCCGCGATGATTGCTCCGAGAATATATATCCCGACGTAACTTTTAGGCATAATGTCTCCCTTTCCTAACGTAATAGAACCATTATACAAAAAGATTTACGGTTTGTAAAGACCGAAAGGTTTTGCGGAGCGGTTAAAAATAAGTTATTTTCCGCCGAAAAAGTTCTTCTTTCCGTAACAATTTTTACTTGCCGTCATATAATGGCGTATAAGGAGAGAAAAATGGACATAAACCCCGCCGATATTCAAAAACTGACGAAAGAATACGAACAGGCTCTTACGACCGCCGATGAAAACGGAGATTTGTACGAACGCCTTATCGTTCTTGAAGAAAATCAGCTCGACGCCTTCGACTGCATGTTACGGACGAGCCGCTGCGGCAGAACCGTCACCTACTTAAAAAACCTTTCTTTTCGGATACTCAATATTTTGAGCATAAAAAACGGACAAAACGCCTATCTCCCGTCGGTACGGACTCCGTCCGCTTGCGGAAACGCTCTTTCGAGAGCCACGGCGACGCAACTCGATATTTTCGTCCTCGCGGATAAAATCAACCTTCCTTTTTCGGATAAAGCGGAGTTTTTGTCTTTGGAAAATCGAAAACTTGCCGTTCTGAACACTTTGCGACCGTAAACCCCTACCGTCGGTCAGCGCCCGAATCCTCGTAACGTCGCAAACAACCGCTTTTTCGTTATACGCGACGTTTTTCGCAAAAAACAAAGTTTTCCTTCGGATAATTTTGCTTTCTTATTGACTTTTTTGCGTAATATAAACTATTATAATATATATAGCGTTTTATTGGCAAAAATACGGAATTCGGAGGATTCGGTTGAAAAAAGCTCTTGCAATAGTTCTCATCCTTTCGCTTGCCGTCGGATTATGCTTTTGCGTGGCGGCGTGCGAAACGAAACAATTAAAAATAGTTTTTCTCGGCGACAGTATCGCAGAGGCGGTAATAGGTCCGTCGCCGCTGTCCGAAAGGGATAACTACGGCTATTACGCTCTTATCGGAAAAAGGAACGAATACGTTTACGTCAATCGCTCCGTAAGCGGACACAAATCCGGCGATATGCTCGAATATATCAGCCGTCCGGACGAAGACGCTCTTATGACGGCTTCGCACTTAAAAACCGCCGATATTATTCAGATTTCTATTTTAGGCAACGATTTATTACAGTCCGATTTAAGCGGACTTTTGGTCGAATTCGTAAAAGAACGTCACGGCGAGATAGCCGCCGAAGATACCTCGAGAGAAGAAATACTCGCTACCTCCCGTGTAAATTTTGCCGCTATCATCGCAAAGTTAAAAGAAATCAACCCTACTGCGAAAATCTTTATGCAGACCGTATATAATCCCGTCTACGCAGGCTCTCCGATAATCGGGAAATCGGCAAAGAGTATCCTCACCTCGGAACCGTATAATTGCACCGAAGACGATTTACGCGAATACGGCGCTAAACTTTTGGCGACCCTTAACGACGTGGTTTTTTCTTATCACGAAGAACACCCCGACGACTTTTACATAATCGACGTCAATAAAGCCTACTCGGAAATCTACGACGCGGATAAAGAACGAGGAAAAAATCTCATCTTCCCCGACGGCGTCCACCCGAGCAACGAAGGTCACGCGGTAATAGCCGACCTTACCCAAAAGACTCTGGAAGAATTAGGGCTTGCGAAAAAGACGAAAGCATTGCGGAACAATAAAAAAATTCGGATAGAGCAGATTAAACGTCTTTATCCCGAACTCGAATATTACAAGATAAAGAACAAAATCAACGACGCGAAAACCAACGAAGAAGTGACGGAAATTTACTTCTCGGCAATAAAAGGTCAAACGCCCGAATTAAATTAAGGAGAAACGCTATGAGAACGAAAAATCTTATGATTATGGCTTTGCTTATAATAATCGTTGCTCTCTGTTTCTGTTTTATTCTCCCGGGATGCGACACGATGACGCTCGACAAGGACTACTCCTTCTCTTTCGACGCGATTAAAACGACTATTTGGGACGTCCCCGGAGTGCCCTTGTTCTTCGCAAAAGGCAGCGGACTCGAACTGAAAAAGGACGGTAACTTATCCCTTACCGTAATACTCGCGCCGACCACATTGACGCTACTCGAAGATAAGAAATTCGACCTTTCGGCTTTCGACCTCGATATTCTTATGACCCGCTACGCCGAGCCTATTCTTCCGTGGTTCGACAGACACGACCTGAAAGCCTCTTTCGCCGCGTTGAAACAAAATCTCGGGGCGGAACTCATTCTCGACTACGAAGAAGAGGCTACCAAAAAAATTATCGCGTCGGTGGAAAACACGGGCAAACTTAATTCCGATTTTACCATTCCGAAGACTTTCGGCTTCCGCTACACCGCCGAATATAAGGTCAAAAAACTTACTTCCGCAGAAGGAAAAGAATACTTCGCCCTTTACGTCGATAAGTTTTCCGAAGACGGAGAACCCTTTATTATAATAACTCTCGACGAAAACGAAAACGGTCAAAAAACCGCCAAAATTCGCATAGAATTCCTAAAAATGACTCTTTCTTTCGTGGAAAACGAAACGGTGGAAGAGAAGTAATAACCTATTTAAGCATTATTAAACGATAAGCGACGGTTTTTTCCGTTGCTTTTTTATATTGTGAATTTCAACTTACGCCGAGCGAATTTTCGCCGTGGGCAGAGTGAGTTGCCAAGCCGCAGACTCGGCGTTAATTTCCACTTCGTGGAGTGAATTGCCAAACAAGTTTGGCGTTAATTGCCCTACGGGCGTTAATTTCCAAAGCTAACGCTTCGGAGTTAAGGATAAATAATCCAATAAGGATAGGATATTATGTTCTATCTTTTTTATTTACAAGAAGTAGTTACTTACTTTCTTTTCGGTGTGAAAAGAAAGTAGCAAAGAAACACACGAGCCGCAAGTTGCGAAGTCCGGCTCGA
>CACXFJ010000105.1 GCA_902766965.1 uncultured Eubacteriales bacterium
TCCTATTCGGGGCGGAGCAGTCTTCATACTGTGAGACACGCAAAAAGGACGCCCGCAAGGGACGTCCTTTTTGTGGTCTACCTGACTGGATTCGAACCAGCGGCACCGAGCGTCGGAGGCTCGTGCTCTATCCAGCTGAGCTACAGGTAGAAATTTATAGATTAGGGTCGGCGTCGAGCGACAGGTCGGAGGGTTTTACTCCGTCTTTGATTGCGTAATACGCCGCTATCCCTATCATTGCCGCGTTATCGGTACATAGTTTTTTTGCAGGGAGATAAACTTTTATTCCCCTTTTCTTCGCTTCGGCTGTCAGTTTTTCGCGGAGCGCGGTGTTCGCGCCCACGCCGCCCGCAAGGGCTATCGTTTTATATCCGAGTTTTTTCGCCGCGGTTATCGCGTTTTCGACAAGCATTCCTACTGCCGCATTCTGAAAAGAACACGCTACGTCGGCAGGGTTTATTTCTCCCCCCTTGGCTTCGGTGTTGTGAACGTAGTTAATTACGGCGGTTTTTAAGCCCGAATAAGAAAAGTTAAGGTGCTTTTCCCCTTTGAAAGGTCGAGGCATTTTTATGCAATCCTTGCCTTCTTTCGCCTTGGCTTCTATCTGCGGTCCGCCGGGGTACGGCAAGTGAAGGACTCTCGCCACTTTGTCGAAGGCTTCTCCCGCCGCATCGTCGGTGGTTTGTCCCAAAACGTTCACGTCGGTATAGCTTTTTACTTCCGCTATTTCGGTATGTCCGCCGCTCGCAAGCAGGCAAAGGAACGGGAAAGTTATGTCCTTGTACTCTATAAAGTTTGCGAAAACGTGTCCTTTTATGTGGTCGATAGCCATAATCGGCACGTCCAAAGCGTAAGCCAACGCCTTAGCGTAAGACACGCCGACAAGTAACGCGCCCAAAAGCCCCGCTCCGTACGTCACCGCTATAATTTCCACGTCCTTTATACTTAAAGACGCCGCGGACAAGGCTTCCTTGACGAGATTGTCGATGGCGAGAATATGATTTCTCGACGCAATTTCGGGTACGACTCCGCCGAAACGCTTATGTATCTCTATCTGAGTGGAGATAAGGTTGGATAAAAGTTCGTTCCCTCTGTACACGGCTACGGCGGTCTCGTCGCAACTCGATTCGATGGCGAGCAGAATAAAATCGTCTCTTTCCCTTATTTCATTCCACTTATCAAGACTTCTTTCGTAATAGTTCATTACAGCCTCTTCAGGTACTCTATGATAAAATCGCCTATATCCCCGTCCATCACGGCGGTGACGTTAGTATTTTCGTACCCCGTCCTGTGGTCCTTGACGAGAGTGTACGGACAGAACACGTAACTCCTTATTTGGCTACCCCATTCTATCTTTTTGAGTTCCCCTTTTATGCTTTGCGCTTCTTCGAGCCTTTCTCTTTCTCTTAATTCGGTGAGTTTTGAAAGGAGCATTTTCATAGCGGTTTCTCTATTCTGTATCTGACTTCTTTCGTTCTGACACTGTACCACTATTCCCGTAGGTATATGGGTTATTCTCACCGCGGAATCGGTCTTGTTTATGTGCTGACCGCCCGCGCCGCCGCTTCGGTAAGTGTCTATTCTTAATTCTTCCGGATTGATTTTAATATCGTCGTCTTCGGTAATCTCCGGCATAACTTCAAGGCTCGCGAACGAAGTGTGGCGGCGTTTGTTCGCATCGAAAGGACTTATCCTTACCAGCCTATGCACGCCCATTTCCGCTTTGAGATAGCCGTATGCGTTATCCCCTCCGACAAGAAAAGTCACGCTCTTTATCCCCGCGTCGTCGCCGGGCAGCTTGTCGAGTTCTTTCACCGAATAACCGTTACGTTCGGCGTATCTGACGTACATTCTGTACAGCATTTCCACCCAGTCCTGCGCTTCGGTTCCGCCCGCGCCCGCGTGTAAAGATAAAATCGCGTTGCAACCGTCGTACTTACCGTTAAGCAAAGCTTCTATCTGCATTTCTTCCACGGCGGCGACTACGGCGGCGACTTCCGCTTTCGCGTTTTCGACTTCGCTCTCTTCGTCCATTTCTTCTATTACGTCAAGAAGAGAAACGGTATCGTCCACCTTTTTTATAAGGTCGGTGGTTTTCTTTACTTTCCTTTCGCACACGGTAAGACGGCGGTTCACTTCCTGCGCCCTCTCCACGTCTTGCCAAAAGTTTTCGGCGTGTTGCATAGCGGTAAGCTCTTCTATTTCTTTCTTCAAAGACTCGACGCCCATCGCGTCGGCTATATCCGCCGCTTCTTTGCGTAATTTTTCCAATTGCGCGCGCTGAAAATAGAAATCAACCATTACGTCTTGCCCTTATTTTTTATTTTTACAGCAGTCTTTGTATTTACGTCCGCTACCGCAAGGACAGGGATCGTTGCTGAATACGCCCGCCTTATGCTCGTTCTTTTGTTTCAACTGCGCTACGAAAGCGTTTTTCCTTTCCACCACTTCGTCTATGTCTATGTTGCAAAGGACGAGCGCTACGTTGGTTTGGATATTGTCTATCATCTCGTTGAACATATCCGTACCTTCGCGGCGATATTCTATGACGGGGTCGCGTTGTCCCAAGCCCCTTAATCCTATACCTTTACGCAAAACGTCCATATTGTCGATATGGCTCATCCAAAAACGGTCTACGTTGTTTAACAGAACGTTTCTTTCCGTCGCGCGGAAATCTATTCCGTTTTCTTCAGCGTAAGCGAGTTTTTCATCGTACTGTTTTACGGCTTCTTCGTTTACCGCGTCCACAATACGCTGATAGCTTCTGTGCCCGACGAGTTCTTTCGTGACTACGGCGCTGCCTTTATGCAACACTCTCTGCTCCAACGCCTTATTAAGGTTTTCGTAATCGACGGTGCTTTCGTCGCCGTTAGAAAAATCGACGTATTGCGTCACTATGTCGGCAATTAACGGTTCGATAAACTTCTTCACCTGCTCGTGTACGTCTATTCCGTTAAGCACTTCGTTACGCTGTGCGTAAATAATCTTTCTCTGTTCGTTCATAACGTCGTCGTAGTTAAGAACGTATTTTCTTCTCTCGTAGTTGGCTTCTTCGCAGCGTTTCTGCGCCGATTCTATCATTCTCGAGATTGCGGGCATTTGTATCATCATCGTTTCGTCGCCCCCCGAAAGAGTGGTGACTATAGATTGAAGCCTGTCTCCGCCGAATCTACGCAACAAATCGTCCTCGAACGAGAGGAAGAAACAGCTGCTGCCTTCGTCGCCTTGACGACCCGAACGACCGCGGAGCTGATTGTCTATACGCCTCGATTCGTGTCTTTCGGTACCGATTACTCTGAGTCCGCCCAAAGATTTTACTTCCGCTTTTTCTTTGTCGGTGTCTTCCTTAAACTTTGCGACCAAAGCGTTGAAATGCTGTCTTGCCGATATTTGTTCGGGGTCGGTAAGAGTGTTAAACGCACTCGCTACGCTAATAAGGTCTTCCGAATATCCTTCCTTAGTCATTTCTTCCTTAGCAAGGTACTCCGGGTTACCGCCGAGCAGGATATCGGTACCGCGACCTGCCATATTCGTCGCTATCGTGACGGCTCCGACTTTACCTGCCTGCGCGATTATTCCCGCTTCTTCGGCGTTGCTTTTCGCGTTAAGCACGCGGTGCGGAATACGCTTTGCGGAAAGTTTTCTGCTAAGTAATTCGCTTACTTCCACGTTAATCGTACCGACAAGAATAGGCTGTCCCGTTTCGTGAACGCTTATTATTTCTTCTATTACGGCGTTGTATTTAGCTTCCTTTTTAGCGAAAATTCTGTCCGCTTCGTCTATCCTTATCATCTCTTTGTTTGTGGGGATTTCCACTACGTCGAGATTATATATACCCTTAAACTCCGCTTCTTCCGTCATCGCGGTACCCGTCATACCGGAAAGTTTTTTATACATACGGAAAAGGTTTTGGAAAGTAATCGTGGCTACCGTCCTGTTCTCACGTTTTACTCTCACGTTTTCTTTCGCTTCGATAGCTTGATGGAGTCCTTCGGAATAGCGACGTCCCGCCATCTTACGACCGGTAAATTCGTCTACTATTACCACTTCGCCGTTTTCGACGATATAGTCCTGATCGCGAGCCATGATAAAGTTCGCTCGGAGAGCGTTGTTTATTTTTCCCGACAAGTCGGCGTTTTCGGCGTCGCCGAGATTACCGAGACGGAAAAATCTTTCGGCTTTCTCTACTCCCTGTTCGGAAAGATAAATATGTCTGTCCTTTTCGTCTATCACGTAATCGTCGGGGCGTAAAGTCTTCGTAAAACGCTGTACCGTGGCGTAAATTTCGCCGCTTCTTTCGGCGGGTGCGGATATAATGAGCGGAGTACGCGCTTCGTCGATAAGTATACTGTCTACTTCGTCCACTATCGCAAAATTATGCCCTCTTTGCATAATGTTGTTAAGGTTTGTCGCCATGTTATCCCTGAGGTAGTCGAAGCCGAGTTCGTTATTCGTACAGTACGTCACGTCGGCGGCGTAGGCTTCCTTCTTGTCCGCAAAACTCATATTCGGCAGTATGCAACCTACCTTCATTCCGAGGAACTTGAATACCTTTCCCATCCATTCGGCGTCACGTTTCGCAAGGTAATCGTTTACGGTGACGATATGCACGCCTTTGCCGGAAAGAGCGTTAAGGTACGCGGGGAGAGTAGCTACGAGCGTCTTACCTTCACCCGTCCTCATTTCGGCAATTCTTCCCTGATGTAAAACTATACCGCCTACGAGCTGAACGTCGAAGTGACGCATGTTAAGAACTCTTTTCGAGGCTTCTCTCACCACCGCGAAAGCGTCGGGAAGCAACGAATCGAGCGTAGCCCCGTCGGCTGCTTTGCCTTTTAATATCTCCGTCTGCGAAGTAAGTTCTTCATCGGTCATCGCCGAATACTTGCTTTCGAGAGCGTTTATTTCGTCTACCGTCTTAAAAAGTTTGGCAAGCGTCTTTTGTCTGTCTCTTTTGAATAAAAAACTTATAAGTCCCATATTACTCCTTATACTTACTTATTACACCGAATTATTATAACATATTATCGTCGTATTCACAACATTATTTATCACAAAAAAAGGCTGTACGATTATCGTACAGCCAAATTTTTCGTCGAAACTTACTATCTCTCTTCTCTGAAATAGTTCACGCCGAGAGACTGAGGCGGTTGAGTTTCTTTTTTGTTAAGGATACTTATTATTATAAGCACGATTATAGTGACGACGTAAGGTATCATTTTTATAAGTTCCTTTTCGCCGAAATCCACCTGAACTCTGCTCGGAATGTAATAAAGTATCGCAAACGCCATCGAGCCGAGCACCGCAAGCGACGGTCTCCAAACCGAGAAAATAACTATCGCCACCGCAAGCCAACCTGCCGCGTCGACCGAATACTGGAATGACGTGGTGACTTCGACCATACAGAACAAACCGCCTATTCCCGCTATCGCGGCGCCGAGAACGGTAGCTACGTACTTGTACGCGGTGATATTTATACCCGTCGCGTCGGCTGCGGCGGGATTTTCGCCTATCGCTCGTAAATTAAGTCCTATTCTCGTACGCCTCAGAACGAATGACGCTATAAGCGCTATCGCCAAAGCAAGATAAGTAAGCGTACCGTAAGAGAAGAACAGTTTTCCGAAATCGCCTATCGTACCGGCGCACGGAAAAGTCTGCGCAAAACATTGTCTTACCCAGTATATGCTTATACCCTTCGCTCCCATACGTTCGCTCCAATAGTTCATAACACCGATACCGAAAGTCGTTATTGCAAGTCCCGTAACGTTCTGATTACAGCGTAAGGACACCGTAAAGAAACTGTAAAGAAGTCCCATAAGCCCTGCTACGAGCATAGCTCCCAAGATACCTATTATTATTACCGCGCCCGCGGGCATTTTCGACGGGTCGGCGAAAGAATTCATATACCATATATCGGCTACGCATCCGCCTACCGCGCCCATACACATGATACCGGGGATACCGAGGTTAAGGTGTCCGGATTTTTCGGTGATTATTTCTCCCGTAGAACCGTACAAATAAACCGTGCCGAACCAAATTGCTTCTCTCAAAAACGAAAACATTATCTTACCTCCTCTTCAGTAACTTCTACCGTCGCGACGGCAACCGCCTCCGCCAGCGCTTTTTCTTTCTTCTTGCTTATCGCGCGGAACTTGACTTTATAATTTATAAAGAACTCGCTCGCAATGATAAAGAAGAAGAATATACCCGTAATAATGTCGCTGAAAGAACCGCCCAGACGGAAACTGTCGCCTGCAAACGTCGAGCCTTGATCGAGGAACACGACCAAAGACGAAGTAAGCGCCATCGCCGCGGGATTGAAATGTGCGAGCCAGCTGACGAGAATAGCGGTAAAACCTCTTCCGTCCGCCAAATTCGCGTTTACGGTGTGGCTTGTTCCGCTCACGAGCAAAAATCCCGCTATACCGCAAATAACGCCCGACAAAATCATCGTTCTTATAATTACTTTTTTGATATTTATACCTATATATCTCGCCGTATTCGTGCTTTCGCCCACTACGGTAAGCTCGTATCCGTGTTTGCTGAAACGGAGATATACCCATAACAAAACCGTCAAAACGGCTACAATGATTATATTAAGTAAGTAAGTGTATTTACCGATAGAAGGCATCCATCCGTAATGCAAGATTCCGAGTACTCCCGAACCGTTGGTAGACCACTTGTTGACGCAAAATCTCACTAAATTCATCGCGACGTAGTTCATCATAAGGGTAAAAAGCGTTTCGTTAGTGTTCCATTGCGCCTTGAATAACGCAGGAATTACCGCCCATATAGCGCCCATAGCCATACTCGCTATAAAGCATACCAAAACTATAACGCCGTTAGCCGCCTTTCCGCCCATATAGAACATACACAAAGCGCACATTAACGCTCCCATAAGCACCTGCCCTTCCGCGCCTATGTTCCAGAACTTCATTTTGAACGCGGGAGTAACCGCCAAAGCTACGCAGAGAAGCATCGCAATATTTTGTAACAGCAACCATATTCTTCTCGGAGTGCCGAACACGCCCTTAAACAAATAAGCGTAAAACTTGCCGAAAGAACCGGGTTTTAATATGGACGATACGATACCGCATACGATTAAAGCTATCGCAAACGCGCCTAATCTTATAAGCCACGCTTGCCACTTCTTCATATCCATCCTTTTAGAGATGTGCATTAGCGGTTCTTTTTTATGCGTTTCGTGTTTAGTCATCGTTATTCTCCTTTTCCTCTTCCTTATCCGCGCCGAAATCGGTCTTTGTCATAAGGAGACCGATTTCCTCTTTTTTAGCCGTTCTTCCGTCAACGATACCCGTGACCTTCCCTGCGCAAACGACCATTATTCTGTCGCACAGTTCCATAAGTACGTCGAGGTCTTCGCCTACGAATATTACCGCCACGCCCTTTTCTTTTTGAGCGTTTAACAAATTGTAGATAGTGTAAGAAGAGTTTATGTCGAGTCCTCTTACCGGATACGCCGCCATAAGCACGGTGGGCGCCGCGGCTATTTCTCTGCCGACGAGAACTTTTTGTACGTTACCGCCCGAAAGGTTTCTTACCGGAGTGGAAGTTCCCGGAGTGGATACCTGTAATTCTTCGACTATGGTATCCGCAAGCGATTTCGGATCTTTTCTGTTAAGGAACATCGTCTTTCCTTTCTGATAAGAACGGAGCATCATATTGCTGACGATATCCATATTCCCGACAAGTCCCATCCCTAATCTGTCTTCGGGGACGAACGACAGCTTAACTCCGAGATCTCTTATCTGAATAGGCGTCTTGCTGCGTAAGTCCACCTCTTCGTTGTTTTTATACGGATTGTAATAAAAAATTTCGCCTTCGGAAAGTTTGTTCAATCCCGCTATGGATTCGAGAAGTTCTTTCTGTCCGCTACCGGCTATACCCGCAATACCGAGTATTTCTCCCGAACGCGCGGTAAAGGACACGTCGTCGAGTACCTTTATTCCGTCGTGGTTCGACATAGTAAGGTGCGCCACCACAAGCCTGTCTTCGCTGTTTTTCGGTTCGGCTCTGTCTATATTGAGGTCTATCTTCTTGCCGACCATCATTTCGGTAAGCTGTTTTTCGTTCGTTTCCGACGTTTCCACCGTGGCGATATGCTCGCCCTTACGAAGAACCGCCACTCTGTCGGAGATAGCCATTACTTCGTTGAGTTTGTGCGTAATAATAACTATTGATTTGCCGTCTTCTCTCATCTTGCGTAAAACGGCAAAAAGTTTGTCTATTTCCTGCGGGGTAAGCACCGCCGTAGGTTCGTCGAGAATGAGTATGTCGGCGTTGCGGTACAAAACTTTAATTATTTCTACCGTCTGTTTTTCGCTGACGCTCATTTCGTAAATTTTCTTGTTTAAGTCAATGTCGAAACCGTATCTGTCGGCTATCGACTGTATTTTTTTAATTCTCGCTTTGGATAAATAGTTGAATTTCATCCATTTCCATACTTTGACAAAGGGCAAACCGGCTACTTTAAGATACTTCTTTGCGCGAACCTTGAAGTCCTTATCCGTATCGCCGTCGAGAATTTTTTTCGCCTCTTCTTTTATGCTGTACTCGGGCATTTTTTCGCCGAGAATTATATTGTCGACAGCCGAGAATATATCAACCAACTTAAAATGTTGATGCACCATACCGATATGATAAGAAAAAGCGTCTTTCGGAGAGCGGATTACCACTTCTTCTCCGTCTACGTAAACCTTTCCTTCGTCGGGGAAATAAATTCCCGCTATCATATTCATTAGCGTCGTCTTTCCGCAACCGTTTTCTCCGAGAACAGACAAAATTTCTCCCTTGTAAATTTCGAGGTTAATTTTGTTGTTCGCTACTACGTCGCCGAAAAATTTAGATATATTTTTCAGTTCGACCGCGACTTTCTTGTCCATTTGTTTTCTCCTGCTTTCGTATTTTGTTTCCCGTAAATTGATTATGGCGGAGCCGAAGCTCCGCCGTTTTAATCAGTATGTTTTGTAAAATTAGTTTCCGTAGTTTCTGTCGAGCAAGGTTATTCCGTCGATTTCTACGTCAAAGTAAGGAGCGGAACGGAATTTGCTTTCTTCGAATATTCCGTTGATTACTACTTCGGTATCGGGAGTACGAT
The DNA here is from genome assembly GCA_902766965.1 of uncultured Eubacteriales bacterium. Classification (GTDB taxonomy): domain Bacteria; phylum Bacillota; class Clostridia; order Christensenellales; family DTU072; genus CAG-1782. The sequence continues at coordinate 9,119 of CACXFJ010000105.1, forward strand.
CCTTGTCGGTGTCTACGTCCGCTTTGTAAGTAGTGAGAGGCTGTCCTTTTACGGTAAATTTAGAGGTATCGAAAATCTTCAAAGTTCCGTTTTCGATAGCTGCCTTTGCGTTGTTGATGGCTTCCTGAGTTCCTGCGGCGGCAGCGGTAGCGTTTACTTCGGTCAATACTACCGAGCCGGTAGCGATGGTTCCGGTCCAGTCTTTTTCGATTTTGGGAGCAGTTCCGTTCTTCTTCGCTTCTCTTACGGCGTTGATTACGTAAGTGTAGTAAGGAGCCCAGTTAATTCTGGAAGAAACGATAAAGGTGTTGGGGCAGTCGGCTTTGGTGCTTCCGTTGTAGCTGACGTTAGGTACGCCCGCCTTTTCGCAAGCGGTGGGAGCTCCCATGGAGTCGGCGTGCTGGCTTATAAGTTTGCATCCGCGAGCGATAAGAGTCTGCGCTCCCTGTCTTTCAAGGTCTTCGTTGTACCAGGAACCGGTAAAGGTAACGTCCATGGTAACGGTGGGGCAAACGGATTTGGCTCCGAGATAGAAAGAGGTGTATCCGCTCATAACTTCTGCGTAAGTGTAAGCGCCTACGTAACCCATTTTAGCTTCTGCTGCGGTGAATTTGCCTGCGGCTATCATTTCGTTAAGTTTCAAACCTGCGGCAATACCTGCGAGATAACGACCTTCGTAAATGGAAGCGAAAGCGTTGTGGAAGTTAGCTATTCCTGCGGTGTGAGCGTTGGTGCCGGTAGCGTGGCAGAACTGAACGTTCGGATATTTTTTCGCAGCTTCCATCATATACGGTTCATGTCCGAAGCTGTCTGCGAAAATTATATCGCATCCCTGGTCTACAAGGTCAACCGCCGCTTCGTAACAAGCGTTTTCTTCGGGAATGTTGTACTTGTAAATTACTTTAACCTTGGTAGCGGCTTCAACTTCTCCCATAGCGGCAATGAAGTTCTTGTCGTAAGTAGAGTTGTTGTCGTGCAAACAAATAAGTCCGACGGTGAGTTCGACTTCTTCTTTGTCTTTGCAAGCCGTTAAGGCTACGCAGAGAGCAGCCGCAACTGCAAGTACGAGTATAACTGCTAACACTTTGCTCAGTTTCTTCATGGTTTGAATTCCTCCAAAATTTATTTTTTGATTTTTTAATCTCTGAATGTGAGCGAATCGTCGGTCATCTCGTCTATAATAGCGAGCGATTCCACTCTAATACCCTGTTTTCTCAAACGGTCGCCGCCGCCTTGAAAACCTTTTTCTATCACTATTCCGCAACCTACCAAAGTAGCTCCCGCTTGTTTAACCAAGCCTATAAGTCCTTCGAGCGCGGCTCCGTTAGCTAAAAAGTCGTCGACTATAAGCACTCTGTCCGTCGGCAATAAAAACTCCTTAGAAACAATAATGTCATATACTTTCCCGTGGGTATATGACATTACTTTTTCGGTATAAACCGTTTTCGCTATGTTTTTGGTCTGAGTTTTCTTCGCAAAGAGCATAGGACAGTCGAATTCTTTGGCGGTAAACCCCGCTATTCCTATGCCGGACGCTTCTATGGTCAGAATTTTATTTACTCCGCAGTCCGCAAAAATCCCATAAAATTCTTTGCCGATTTCGGTCAGTAGTCCGACGTCCACCTGATGATTGAGAAAACTGTCAACTTTCAGAATATTGTCGGGATAGACCTTGCCGTATTTAAGAATTTTATCTTTCAATAACTGCATCGGTAATTGTTCCTCCCTCATTGATTACATTCTCATTGTAGGAAATCAAAAAATCATTGTCAAACAAATTTCGCCAAAATAACGAATATTTTTTATTCTCGATTTTTTACTATTTTTTTCTTGACAAACACGCTTCAAATGTGTTAGCCGCTTTTTTCGCGTGCGTACGCGCGTGTGCGTATACGCATACGCACGCATACAATATATATTTGGATTTTCGCTCCTATTTGGATTTTCGCTCATTTACCACAGACGAAAAACGCCGTCCGAAAGGGCGGCGTCGTCATTCTGAATTATTCGCGACTATTTGTTTGAACGCTTTTTCAATTCTTCTTCGCAAATCTTAGCCACGTTGCTTGCGGGTACTTCGTCGTAACGAGCGAACTCGGTCGAGAACTTACCTCTTCCCTGCGTCATACTGCGAAGGTCTATTGCGTAACGATGCATTTCCGACTGCGGAGCTTCTCCCGTAATCTCGGTCTTGCTTCCTACGGTGTTCATACCGAACACTTTACCCCTACGTTTGGTAAGGTCGCCCATTACGTCGCCCATATATTCGGTGGGAACTACTACGCTGACGTTTACGACAGGTTCGAGAAGAACGGGGTTGGCTTTGGGAATACCTTCCTTAAAGGCTATCTTCGCCGCTTCGATGAACGCCGCTTCCTTACTGTCTACGGGGTGGTAGCTACCGAAGTACAATACCGCTCTGAAACCTACCATGGGGCAGCCTGCAAGCACGCCCGCAGATTTGGCTTCGATAAGACCTTTTTCTACCGCGGGGAAGTACTGTTTCGGTACGGAACCGCCTACGATTTCTTCGGCAAATTCGAAGTCCGTGTCGGGAGCCGGTTCAAAACGGATATATACGTCGCCGAAAAGTCCGCTGCCGCCGTTCTGCTTTTTGCATCTGCCCTGCTGTTCGACTTTCTTTCTTATGGTTTCTCTGTAAGCTACTCTCGGTTCGGAAAGTTTAGCTTCCACTTTGTATTTTCCTTTTACCTTTTTGCAAAGAATGTCTATCTGGGTTTCGCCCATACCGCGAATGACGGTTTCCATAGTGTTTTCGTCCTTTTCGACTCTGAACGTACGGTCTTCGTCCATAAGTTTTCTAAGTCCGTCCACGAGTTTGTCCGTGCCACCCTTGTCTTCGCAAGAGATAGCGAGAGTAAGTACGGGTTTCGGGAAGTCGATGGGCGGGAATACGATATCGGCTCCCTGCGCGCAAAGAGTATCGCCGGTTTTGGTTATATTGAGTTTAGCGAAAGCTCCCATATCGCCCGCGTTGAGAACGGGAACCTGTTCCTGCGTTTTTCCTTTAAGAATGTACAGGGTGGATATCTTTTCTTGTTCGTCCTTTCTCATATTTACGAGAACGTCGCCGGTTTTTACGCTGCCGCCGTACACTTTGAAAAGATTAAGTTTTCCCACGAACGGGTCTACTATCGTCTTGAACACTCTGCAAACGGTCACTCCGTTTTCGTCGTAATCGAGTTCTATTTCTTCTTCTCCTTTCTTGGCTTTCGCGAGAGTATGTTCTCCGGGATACGGAATGTAATGAACGATATTTTCGAGAAGGTCGCAAAGAACGGGTTTGCCGGTGGCTACGCCGCTCACTACGGGGATAAATTCGCCCTCCGCGATAAGGGTTTTCATTCCGCCTATTTTGTCTTCCTTGGTAAGTTCCTCTCCGTCGAAGAATTTTTCCATAAGTTCTTCGCTCGCGGAAGCTACGGTTTCGGTGAGTTCGGCATTGTCGGCGTTAATAGCGTCGGTAAGATTTGCGGGAACGGCTACTTCTCCGCCGCTAACGTCGTACGCCTTGCCGGTAAGCACGTCAACGTATCCTTTCATATCGGTGCCTTCGAGTATCGGGAATTCTATCGCGCACACTTTACTTCCGTATTTTGCCTTAATAGCGTCTACGGTGGTAAAGAAGTTGCTGTTTTCTTTATTTAATCCGTTTATAAACAAAATTACGGGGATTTTGCGTTCGGTACAGTAGTCGAGAGCTTTTTCCGCGCCTACGCTGAGGCTGCCGCCGGCTTGGGTGACCACTATCGCGCCGTCGCAAACGGTAAGCGCGCTCACCATTTCTCCTTCGAAATCGAAAAATCCGGGGGTATCTATTACGTTGATTTTATAATCCTTATAAAGAACGTAACTCATAGAAAGAGAGATACTCATCTTTCTGTCGATTTCTTCGGCGTCATAGTCGCTTACGGTAGTACCGTCGTCAACTTTACCGAGTCGGTCAATAGCTTTCGTATTAAAGAGCATAGCTTCGAGAAGGGAAGTCTTTCCTTCGCCGCCGTGTCCGATAAGAGCGATATTTCTTATTTTTTCTTTACTGAATACTGCCATATATATCTCCTATTTTTGATTTTTTTAGCAACTATTACTATAATAACATTATTCTATGCATATTTCAAGGGGGAATTTTCTAAAAAAATGTCCTAAAAGCGACGCTTTACGCTTCACACCGAGAAAAACTTGAAACAAACGACTGCGGATTTCCATATCGTAATAGCCGCTTTCCAAAAATATTCAATGCGTCGTTACCCTTAATTACGAAAAACGCAACCGACTTCGGTTGCGTTTTTTCTATCGTAACGTTAAGATTTTTATTATATAGGATTATTGATTTTTAACTTTTCCGGTCTTTACGGAAGTAACTATTATAGCTACGACTACGCCGACCAATACGGTGACGACAAAAGTAGCGGCTACCGCAACCCAACCTATCGAAACGGTGGCGCTGGCGGGGTTGACTACTTTGACGCCGTTATTTATTACGTAGGCTTCCGTATATTCGGCGATTTGATCGTTTACGCTCCGAATCGTATCGGCATACCTGGTATACAAGCTGTCGAGACTTTGGTTGACGTAAGCTCTTTGCTCCTCGGTGCAAGGCGTGGAAGCAATGAGCACGGATTTTTGTTCGAGTATTTTTGCAGTACTGTCACAGTCCGCTTTCAAAGCGATTACGTTTTCTTTCTTTTGAACGAGATTATTATATAAAGAAGTATCTCCGCCTACTATCGTGATTTTTCCGTCGGTTCCGTTCATAATAACCGAGTCATAAAGCTGTCTGTATTTTTCGATAGTGTTTGACAGCTCGGTAATCTGCTCCGCATAAGCAAGACTCTTTACCTCACATTCGTGTTTGCGGTTGGCTAAATTAGCAGAGAGAGTTAAGGACACGCCTTCTTTCTGCACGTTGTTGAGAAGAACGTAGTTCTCGAGCGAGGTTATGCGGTTTTCCAAAATGGAAACTTCGTTGCTTAATTTAGCGGTTATGGTTTGATAGGAGTCGGGAAGAGCGTTGAGAACACTGCGTACTGAATTGATTTGCGCTTTATAAAGGTCGATAAGGTTATAGTAATCGACTGCGGTTCCCAAAGCCGAAGCTCCTATACCGTCGGTTACGCGAAGGTCGTATTTGTAGGTTTCTTTAAAGTACTCTCTGTACGCTTCGTTGACGTTATTGAGAAGTTCGGGGTATCTGTTCGACTTTATCGCGGAGATACTCTTCGTTTCCAAACTCAAAGTATAACGGGTGGGGATATACTCGTAAGTAGGATCGGCGGCTATCTTTTCCGCCACGGCGGAACTTATATAAGGAGCAACGGCTATCGCGTCTTCCACTACGGGCGCCAACTTCGCGACCATCGCTTCATCGTAACCCATCTTCTTAAGGGCGGCGTTTATTACGTTGGACGACTTAATCATATTGTTGTTAAGTACGGTGCCGTCGGGCGCAAGTCCCTTTTCTATCCCTTTGTGAGTATACTCTATAGTTGTGGAATAGGTTTTCTTTTCTATAGTGTTGACGCCTACGATTACCGCGAGACAAGCGCCTACTATAGCCGCGATTATCGCATAAACAAGAATTCTTTTTCCGCTCTTTTTCACCAACGCGAAAAATTTTCTGAAAGTAAATTCTTCCTGTTGAACAATCGTGTTTTCTTCCATTCTAAATAACCTCCGAAAAGAACGCGAAACACAAAAACTCTTTCGCACTCTTCGTCTATTTTATTGATTTATTATATCATTATAATGCGTAATATTTCAAGTAAAATATAATATGTGTTGCAAATTTACATTTCGGACAAATCAAAATCAAAAGGACACCGCATCAAAAAGTGTTCCTTTTGCGTTCGTTTTTGTCAAGCATTTTTTTCCAATCGCAAATATGACGACATAAAATCTTCTTGCGACGAAAGATACAAAGCCCCCGAAAAAACTACGTTCTCTTCCGGTCCGACTATGGTCGCAGGCACTTTAAGAGTCTTAGTCGTAAAATCTCTGAAACCTACTTGCAGGCTCCCGTACCCCGTAAAAAGGATACCCGTACCCGCTACCGTGCGAGCGGTTTCTATCGGAGCGGCGAGCAAAGCCGCGTCGAGAACTTTCAGTATTCTGCCGTAGACGTAAAGAACTTCCGAATGTAGTTCTCTCGCCGTGAGAACCAACCTTTTTCCTCTCCCCGTCAGAGCGTCGCTGCCGGTAACGGCGCATTTCGACAAATCGTTGGAATACAAGGACGAGGCGTTTATTTTCAATTCTTCCGCGCTTTCGTCGGAAATAATCAGTTTGTATTTTTCTTTGACAAAGTCCTTTATCCTTTCGTTTACCGTGTTCGCGCCTACGTCGAGAGAGTAACCGCTTATTAGTTTTCCCCCTTCGAATAAACCTATCTCGGTGGTTTCGCCCCCTATTATCGCGGCGGCTTTTATATTTCGTTCCTTCAAATACGGCACGAGTCCCAACAGACTTTCCATAAGAA
>CACXFJ010000106.1 GCA_902766965.1 uncultured Eubacteriales bacterium
CCCGAAGACAGACTTACGTTAAATCAACTTTTTAACGGGGAAGTAAAAATTCGTCCCAAAAAAACCGATTTTAATAAAGATAATCGCTGAAAAACGAACATATCCCCTAAACGGAGCAAGAGAGCCTTAAAAAAACTTCAAGGCTCTCTTACTATATGATAAGGGGGAAAATTATGAGCTGTTTATGCGTTTAGTTTAATTTATATTTTTTGTAATGTCCAATAAATTTTTGTAATTTATCCGTAGTTTATGGGTAAAAAATTAGTAAAACGGCGAATATTGGTCAAAATCGAGCAATATATATCTTCGTGTATATCGGAGGTTCGATGAAAAAGATAGTTGTCATAATTGCGTTGTGCCTTATAGTTGCGACGTGCCTTTTCGCGTGCGATAAGCCCGCGCAAAATACGGAAGATAATAAATACGAGATTAAAATCGATTACTCGGAAGAAAAATTGTCGTGTGAACAAAAGACTACGGTAATAAACACTTATAAAGAGGGAATAGAAGAATACGTGTTTTTGTTAAGCCCGAACGCTTACTCCGAAGAGGCTGTAAATAAAGCGTACGTAAAAAAACTGCCTTCCTATGGTTCGATAACGATATCGGAAGTTAAATTAAACGGCGAAAACGCCGAATTCAGCGTGGACGAAGACGGATATTATATGTCGGTAAAGACAATTCCGCAGGCACTCGACGCAAAGTCCGAGATAGAGATGAAGTACGAAGTGGTTTTGCCCGAATGTAATTTAAGACTGGGCAAAAGCAACGGATATATAAACGTAAGTAACTTCTATCCGCAGCTTGCCGTATACGGCGAAGAAGGGTTTCGAAAGGACAGGTTCTTTTATATAGGCGACCCGATTTTAAGCGATATAGCGGACTTTTCCGTGACGATAAATCTTCCCGAAACACTCGTCGTCGCTTGCCCCGGCGAAGTGACCGAAAGCATATCCGACGGTGTGAAAACAATTACCGCACAATGCGACGATTTCAGAGATTTTGCCTTCGTTGCGAACGAAAATTATACGGTAAAAACGTTGGAATCGGATGGCGTGACAATTAAGTATTATTCGGTAAAAGGCAACGATTACACGTCACTTGCCGCCGACGTAATTAAGACTTTTTCGGAAGCGTATTGCAAGTATCCTTACGGCGATTACGTCATCGCAGAGACGTCTTTTTCACCAGACGGAATGGAGTTTTCGGGTATGAGTTTTGTAGCCGACGATACCGATAACGCCACACAGACGATAATTCACGAGACCGTTCATCAATGGTTTTATAACGTGGTCGGATCGGACAATATAGAGTCGCCGTATCTTGACGAAGGACTTACTACCTTTATGACGGAATACTATTACGTACTGCGTGACGAAAAGGAAAAATTCGACGAAGGAATGAAGAAAATTTCCGACGCGTACTTATCTTACGAAAGGTTGCAGAAAATGAGAGGGGAAAAGGGCGATTTGTCGCTAAACAAGAGTATTTACGATTACAGCGAATACGGATATTCCATGCTCGTGTACTACAAGACGGCGATGATGTTTAACAATCTTTACGAAACCGCGGGCAAAGCAAGGTTCGACAAGGCGATAAAAAATTACGTCGAAGACAATTATATGAAGAGAGCCGACGTAGATTCTCTTACCGCGTCGTTCGCTAAGGCTATGAAATGCGACGTGAAAGGTCTTATAGACGGTTGGTGCGGCGGCAGCGTAACCACGGCAAAATTCGCATAAATCAGCGTAATCGCGACTAAATCGGTTTAAAATCGTCATAACGACAAAAAGCCGTCCGAATTTGCGATAAGTTCGGGCGGTTTGTTATTATGCTTGACCTCGCAATAAAATGTTGCTATAATATATGCGAATTTATTTTATACATATAAGGAGAATTTTTTCTTATGCCGAAAGTTGTATTAGACTGGAAAACAGCAGCTGATTTTGTTACCGACGCGTTCGTAGGCGTGGGCGTACCCCGTGAAGACGCGGAAATTTGTACCGACGTTTTGCTCGAATCCGACAGACGCGGTATCGAATCCCACGGTTGCAATCGTTTCAAACCTATTTATATAGACCGTATCAACGACGGTATCCAGAACCCCGTTACCAATTTCGAAATCGTTAAAGAAACCGAAACCACCGCAGTGGTAGACGGACACGACGGTATGGGTCAGGTAATCGGATACAAGTCCATGAAACTCGCTATCGAAAAAGCCAAAAAGTACGGTATGGGTATGGTAGTCGTTCGTAACTCCTGCCACTACGGTATTGCGGGTTACTATCCCACGATGGCTTGCAAAGAAGGTTGCATCGGTATCACCGGTACCAACGCGCGTCCTTCCGTCGCTCCTACTTTCGGCGTCGAAGGCATGTTCGGAACCAACCCTCTTACCATCGGTATTCCTACCGACGAAGAATTCGACTTCCTTATCGACTGCGCTACTTCCATTACTCAAAACGGTAAAATAGAATACTACGCAAGAATAGGAGAACCCGTCCATCCCGGCACTATGATAGACCTTAACGGTAATCCCGTTGAAGGCGACGCGGGAGAAGCGTTGAAGGCTATCCGTAACGGCACTGCCGCTCTTACCACTCTCGGCGGTATCGGCGAAGCTCTCGGCGGATACAAAGGATACGGCTACGCTATGGTAGTAGAACTTCTTTCCGCGGTATTGCAGGACGGTATCTACGGTAAAGACCTCAACGGTAAGAACGAAAAGGGAGAGAAGATACCCTATCATCTCGGTCACTTCTTCATAGCAATCGACACCAACCACTTCTTGGGCGAAGAACTCTGCCGTAAGAAAGCGGGCGACATAATCCGTTCCGTACGCGCTTCCAAGAAAGCTCCCGGCTGCGACCATATCTTCTCCGCCGGCGAAAAAGAATGGAACGTATGGCAGGAAAGAAAGGACAGCGGCGTACCCATTAACGAAGCCGTTCAGAAAGAAATGAGCAAGGTTCGCGACGACCTTAAATTGAACTACGTATTCCCGTGGGAAAAATAGTCGATAATATCGATTAGTATCGAAAACTTATGTCCCGTCGACGATAAGCCGACGGGACGTAACGAATTATATGGCAAACAGACGATTCAGAAATAACAAAAAACCTCCTTTCAGAAACGATTATAATTCTCCGTATCCGGCGGAACTTATGGCGGAATCGGTGGACACGTTGAAATTAAGGGAAGAAACCGCAAATCTTTTGAAGAACGCAGGCATAAGCACTCTGCGAGATCTTGCCGTGCGCGAAGAAAAAGATTTTTATCGTATACACACTTTCAATAAAAAGAACCTTCTCGACGTAAAGAACGCTTTACGCATGAAGAAAATAGCGATAAAACCCACACCCGAAGTTAAACCCGTGTCGGGGAACGCAGACCCGAACGATAAAAAACCCGAAATCACGCGGGAACAGGGCAAGAAAAATCCGCAGAAACAGGATAACGGCGATAGACGTAACGGCAAAGAAAATGCGGCAAAGGATAAGTCGAAAGACAAATACGGACTTAACACCGATTTCGTAATGACGACGCTTCCGCAGAAACCGCCCCGTCCGAAGTTCGTTCCCGTCAAGGAAGAACACGACATCTACGTCAAAGTGAACAGAGGCGGCAAGTGGGGATTTAAGGACAGAAACGGTAAACAGGTCGTAGAACCCGTTTACGACGAAGTCTTTAACTATAAAGAAAACGTCTGTTGCGTGGAAAAAGACGAAAGGTTCGGGTTTATTAACAGGGAAGGCGAGCTGATTATCCCGATAATTTACGACTGCGCGACCTCTTTTTCCGAAGGCTACGCATGCGTATATAAACGCGAAAAATGCGGTTATATAGATATGAATAACGAAACCGTAGTCGAATTTACTTTCGACGCCGGCACCCCCGTAATAGGCGGCGAATGTCGTGTAAAACGCGACGGGAAATGGGGCGAAATGCACATAAACAAGAATGAAAACGGCGGGGTGTCGGTAAGTGAAATAAGGTGGATAACTTAATGACCGCCCATATTACGCTTCTTTACGCAGTAAGGAACGGGATATGAATAATCATAAAAAACAAACTATATTTCGATAATAATAAAAGCGGACGGGAATTTATGGTTCCTTCCTGCTTTTGCGAAAGCGTCGTCTACCGTACTTAGTACGCCTACGCCTAACTTTCGCAAAAAATAAACGCAATTTGAACGCTCATTTATAATTCTTTACGCAGTAAGGAACGAGATATAAAATATTATTAAAAAGCAAATCATATTCGATAACAATAAAAGCGGACGGGAATTTATAGTTCCTTCCTGCTTTTGCGAAAGCGTCGTCTACCGTACTTAGTACGTCTACGACTGACTTTCGCAAAAAATAAACGCAATCCGAACGCTCATTTATACTTCTTTACGCAATAAAAAAATAAAAAACCTTGCAAAACGCAGGGATTTATTTTTTGCGGAAAAATTTGTTGTCGCGGCGTTATTCTTCGTAGTCGTGGACGGCTCGGTTTATGCTTTCGGCGATGACGTAGGAAAAATCTTTTACCAAAAAATCAACGTCTTTCGCCATTACGGCGAGGTCGGTAAGGTTGGTTTTTTCGGCGGTCGCGAAGTCGTTTTTGTCGAGATAAGCCGCCACTATTTTTTCCGCGGAAATGACGAGCGGCGCGCCTATCGCTATTACGGGAACGGCAAGGGAAGAGGAGGAGAATTCCTTTTTTGCGTTGCCGACCCCTTTACCGGGAGTAATGCCTACGTCGGACAGTTGCACCGACGAGCCGAGCCTTTCGAGACGGTTGGCGGCGAGAGTGTCGACTACTATGATTATTTTCGGGCGTAACGCGTCGCACAAAGCCGATAGGTGAACGTAACTTTCTATTCCCGTCACGCCGCTTACTCCGCACTTTACCGAGGCGAGATTGCCCATCGTTTCGTTGAACTTTCTATCCTTATATATATGGGCGGTTGCGTAAAGTTTGTCCACGACTAAGCACCCTAATTTATCGGCTGTTAAGTTTTCGTTTCCGATACCGCCGACGAGTACGAGGTCGGAAGAAGATACTTTGTATTTTTTCAGAAAATATCGTATTTGCGAAGATATTACGGAAATAAGTTTTTCGCAGAGGGAGCGGTTTTCGAAAAGCTCCTCTTTCAGTTCGTCGGTAAAGACTCGGTATTTTCCGTCGACCGAACTTTCGGTCACGACTATCTTACCGGAATAGTATTTTTGCGTTTTTACCGCGTCCGTTTCGCTTTTAACGGCGACCGCAGGTTCAATAAAGTTTCGATATCGTTGCATAATGCGATATTATTACTTTCGGCGAAAAAAATATACGGTTTTAGTTGCAAATTTTTTGTCGATATGGTAGAATAGCATACGCAAATTCAAAATGTTACGTAAAAAAGGAGTTAACTGATGGCTAATATTAAGTCCCAGAAAAAACGCGTTCTCATCAGCAGAGAAGAAAACGCGCGCAATAATAGTTTGAGAAGCGAAGTTAAGACCGCTATTAAGAAATACGAAGCCGCTATCGCAGCTAACGATATCGCTAAGGCGGAAGAACTTTTGCCCGTTACTTTCTCCGTTATCGACGCGGCTCGTTCCGACGGATTGTTCCATATAAACAACGTCGCGAGAAAGAAAGCAAGACTCGCTAAAATGTTGGACAACGCAAAGAAAGCTCAATAGTTTTTCTTATTCGGTAATAAAAGTAACAACAAAGCCATTGGCATAACGTCGTTATGCCTTTTTGCGTATTATCCGCACTGTTTTTGTCACGGACGGGCGGATAACCGATACGCGGAAACCCCGTCGTATTTTTTTATAAAACGCCCCCCGAAAGTAACGTTTCCTCTTTTGACGGTATACGGAGTACGCTTAATTTCATATTTCCGCAAGAAAGCGAAAGAACGCCGTTCGTCGCGAATACCGTTTGCCGCGGCGATAAATTTTGTATACCTTCAACCGCTATTTATCTTACCACGGTTTTGAATTATGCAAAATTACAAACAGAGGAAACAATTTATGAAGAAGTTTTGCATTGTAGCGACGATATTTTCAGTCGTTTGTTTATCGATTATTTTTACTTCCTGCGTGCCAAAAGATTACGAACAGTCCGATAGGACAAAAACGTAAGAATTATTTACGCCGAAGCGGTTAATTTAGGCTACGAAGGGACTCTCGAAGAGTTTTTATCGACGATTAAAGGGGTCGAGGGCGTAGGAGTTTCCGACGTGTATATCGACGCGAGCGGAAGATTATTCGTTTTGCTTACCGACGACACGTTGCTCGAAGTGGGTGAAGTCAAAGGTAAAGACGGCGTCGACGGCGTGGGTATAGTCGATATAATCAAAAACGAAAGCGACGAAATAATAGTGACTTTAACTAACGGCGTGAAGAAAAATTTAGGCAAAGTCACGAGCGGCAAAGACGGCAGAGACGGAGTCGACGGAATAAACGGAGTAGACGGAACAAACGGCAGAGACGGAGTCGACGGCGTGGGAATATCGAGTATAATAAGAAACGAAGACGACGAAATAATAGTTACTCTTACCGACGGCACGATAAAGAACTTAGGCAAAGTATTGAACGGCAAGGACGGAGCCGACGGTAAAGACGGAATAAACGGAGCCGACGGCAAAGACGGCAAAGACGGTATAAACGGTAAGGACGGCACAAACGGAGCCGACGGTAAAGACGGAAAAGACGGAGCGGACGGAATAAACGGCAAAAACGGAAGAGACGGAACAAACGGAGCCGATGGTAAGGACGGTAAAGACGGAGTCGGCATCGTCGATATCGTAAGGAACGAGAACGACGAAATCATAGTAATTTTAAGCGACGACACGACGAAGAATTTGGGTAAAGTAACCGACGGTAAAGACGGTGAAAACGGTAAAGACGGAACAAACGGAGCCGACGGCAAGGACGGTATAAACGGTAAGGACGGAACAAACGGAGCCGACGGCAAAGACGGATTATCCGCGTACGAACTGTATCTTAAATATCACCCGGAATACAAGGGAAGCGAAAGAGAATGGGTGGAAGAGATGTTCGGCGGCGTTAAAGAATTTACCGTAACCGTAAAATACGGCGACAAACAAGAAAACGTTGTCGTAAAAAGAGGGGACGCGGTAGATTTGAGCGGAATAGACGTAACTCGCGACGGTTACGCTTTCGTAAAGTGGACAACGGAAGCCGGCGGAGATTTCGACGCAAGCTCGCCGATAAGTTCGGATACGATTATCGTAGCTAAATACAGAAAAGTTACGCAATACGTCGCTATCTATTCCGATATAACCGTAGAAAACGATTCCGTGGCGATAATAAATATCTCCGCCGACAATTCAGCCGCGTTAAACGGAGTGACTTTTTCCGCAACGTCGGGTATTATAAAAATAAAGGTGAGTTACGCAGGGTCCGATTACGAAATCGAGCATAACTTTGCCGACAAAAACAGCCTCAGCAATCCCAACTTGAACGCTTTGTTGGAATCGGGCGAAGGGTTCGCACTCGAAATAACGTATTACGACGGCGACGGACTCACCGTTACGCCGATATATTAAAAGGAGAAAGTATGAAAATTTTAATCGCAAGCGATATTCACGGCTCGGCAGCGGCTACCGAAAAACTACTCGAAAGATTCGCCGAAGAAAAAGCCGATACTCTCGTTTTGCTCGGAGACATATATAATCACGGTCCGCGCAACGGCATTCCCGACGGTTACGACCCGATGCTGACGGCAGAGTATCTCAACGCCGTAACTAAAAACCTTATCGTTATAAAAGGCAATTGCGACAGCGAAGTGGACGAAATGATATCCGACTTCGATTTTGCGGAGAATGCATACCTTTTTATCGACGGCAAAAAAATTTATCTTACCCACGGACACGTCCGCAACGAGAACAACTTACCGAAAAACGCCGACGCGGTGTTCTACGGACATTTTCATATCGGCTTTATCAAAAAAATCGGCGATATAACCGTGGCTAACCCGGGTAGCGTTACCTTCCCGAAGAACGGTTCGGAAAAGAGCTATTTGCTTTTACAGGACGGTTTGCTTGTCTTAAAGACCCTTGACGGCAGAATTATCACGGAAAGCAGGTTGTAAAATAGCCGTAAACCATAAAAAATCACGAAAAACAATCCATAGTAAAATTGACTATGGATTTTTTTTACACTATATAGTATAATAAAATATTATATAATATAAACTTTTGAGGCATTATGAAAAAAGGATTGGCGATAGCGTTTATTGCATTGATACTGGCGGGACTTACAGCGTTGACGGGGGTGGCTATCGATACTGCGTACGAGGCGCAGTACCTTGACGTCACGGTGATGTCGGACGTTCATTTCGTTTCTCAAAAGACGTTTACCGCCGATAATTACGCTTACTACGAAGGCGAAGACAAAATGGAACATATAAGCGAGGCTATCTTTAACAGCGTCGCCGACGAAGTAATAGCCTCCGCTCCCGATTACCTGCTTATATCGGGCGACCTTACCGAAAGAGGGGACAGATTAAGTCACGAAGAGTTAGCCAAAGTCCTCAAAAGAATCGAAGCGGCGGGAGTAAACGTTTTCGTCATCAACGGAAACCACGATTTGCCTACGAATTATTCGCAACTCGACAAGAAAATAGACTTCAACGAGTATAAGGAAATATACGCCGATTTCGGGTACAACGAGGCTGTTTCCACATTTTACGGCGGACTTTCTTATTCCGCCGATTTAGGAAAAACTCACCGCCTTATAGCCGTAGACAATATAGGGTGGTGCTATTACGATACGCAGGGCGAAATAGTGCATAAGCCACCTATGGGCGAAAGCCAAAAACAGTGGATAGAAGAACAGATAGAACGCTGTAAGACCGATAAGCGTATACCCGTAATTATGTCGCATATCCCGTTCAAGGACCATTTCCCGAAGTCGGTGGCGAATATGAGAGATAACGACGCATACCTTACTATGGCAAAGTATTTCGCCGACAACGGCGTGAACTACGCCTTTACCGGGCATCTTCATTTGCAGGATATAAAGAAAGTAACTTCCGATTCGGGTAACGAATTTTACGATATCGGGAACCCGTCTATGATACATTATCCCTGTTCGTACAGCAGCGCGAGGCTGAGTAAAAACGGAGTCGATATATCGGAAGTAAGGCACGATTCCGTCGATGAGAAGTATCTTTGCGACGTCACGCCCGACCACGTCAGGGAAGAATTAAAACAAGGGTTGCAGAATTACGCCGTTAAACACATGCGACAGGAAATAGTATCCGCCGTGGAAAAACTCGATACGCCAAGCGGACTTTTAGGCGGAATGATAAGCAAGGGCGGCGACCGCGCCGAAGCGTTGAAGACGGTGGCAAAAGCCGCGAAAATCACTTGCTCTTCCCCCATTTACGTAAAGGACGAGAAAGATGGCGAAATATCGATGGAAAGGGTGATGAAAACTTACGGCGTCGATATCCCTTCGATAGAGTATAAGACGGTGTACGAAGCGAGTACCGTTTACGCGGCGTCGGTATTTTCGGGCGACGACGCGCTCGAAGGAAAACCCGAATTCGATTTGATTAAGTACGTATTCTACTACCTTATGTACAATCTGAACGCGGCGTCCGAGGAATTCGCCGCTATAAATCCGTCCGTTCCGATAAACGTCGATATGGAAAAACTCGTCACCACCGGGAAACTCGAATGTTACGACAGCGGAATAGTGCCGTTTGTTTTGTCTTTACTCGGCGACGGAACGTGGGAGAGAATGATTAAAGGAATGTTGGGAAACGATTTCGAAGGACTTAAAAAGGCGGAGAACATAATTGCCGTGTTCGCTAACGGCGCTTTCGCAGGAATTACCGATTATTTTACGGGGAAAGAAATCGACGTCGACGGGCTAATTTACGACGGAGTTTTCGTTAGATACGCGCCCGAACTTAAAAGCAGGGAATACGGTCGTACCGTAAGACTCACGTTCGGGAAATAAATCGTAATCCCGATAAAAAACGGACGAGAAAGGTTTGTTTTTTACTATCGTAAAGCCTAATTTAAGATTATAGAAGTATATTGTAGCAAGAACGGAGGTAATATGAACATACTTTTGGTGGAAGACGAAGTCAGTTTGTCCGAGGCGTTGGTACATATACTGAAAAAAGAAAAATACATAGTGGACGCCGTGTACGACGGCGAGAGCGGATACGAATACGCCGCCACTGACAGATACGACCTTATTTTGCTCGACGTAATGTTGCCGAAAATGAACGGTTTCGACGTGTTGAGAAAACTGCGTACGGAAAAGAACAATACGCCGGTCATTATGCTTACCGCGTTAAGTCAGGTGAACGACAAAGTAAGAGGTCTCGACATGGGAGCCGACGACTATCTCGCAAAACCTTTCTCCACGCCCGAACTCCTTGCGAGAATAAGAGCCGTTTCGAGAAGAAAGACGAATACGATAAGCGAAAACGTGAAAAAATTCGGCGACGTGGAGTACAACGTATCGAGTTTTGAGCTGTGCTGCGGCAACAAGAAAGTCAAAGTCGCGTTAAAGGAAAGCGAAATTCTGCAATACTTTTTCGACAGGCCTAATTTCGTTGTGTCCAAAGACGACCTTATCGTAAAACTGTGGGGGTACGATTCCGAAGCGGAGTACAACAATATCGAAGTTTATATATCTTTCCTCAGAAAGAAGCTCGCCTTTATAGGCAGTCACGTCACTATATCGACGGTGAGGGGAGTGGGATATAAATTGGAGGAATAGTGTTTGAACAATTAAAGATAAAAGTCGCCGTACGGCAGAGTATAATATGGGGCGTAGTGCTTGTCATTGCGCTTTTTCTCGTGTTCGCGTACAACGTGGTGACTTTGTATCGAGAGGTCGACAAAAAGCTCGCCATCATATCCGATAAACGATATTACGTATTTTTCGACAACGAGGGCAGTCCGTCCGTCGTACCGGAAAAAAACCGCGACACGATGGCTATCTTTGTCAGCAACGAAGGAAAAATTTATCTGTCCGACAGCAACGTTTATGACACCGACACCGTCAACGAGATAATAAATACGGTTTTGGACGGCAGCGGAAACAACAACGGATATCTCCTCGTGGGTACTTCGAGAGTGGCGTATAAGTGCGCGAAAACAAGTTTGGGCGACGCGATTTATCTGTGCGATTACACCGACGAATACAACAACCTTATCCGTATGATGATAATCACGATAGTGGCGGGCAGCGTAGGGATAATAGCCATAGCCTTAATCTCGGTAAGTTGGGCGAAGAGAAACATCGCCCCCGTCGAAAACGCCTTTGAAAAACAGCAGGAACTCGTCGCGAACGCTTCGCACGAACTGAAAACGCCGATTACCATCATCAATACCGATTTATCCATACTAAACAGCTCTTCCGACAACTTCACCGACGAGCAGAAAAAGTGGCTCGACAACATAGGAAATCAGGTGAACCGTATGAGCAAACTCGTGGGAGAAATGCTTCTTTTAGCCCGTCTCGAAGCGAACGGAAAAAATCAGATAAAAGAGGACGTAAATTTAAGTACGGTTGCCGAAGGAGTGGTTTTGGAATCCGAAGCGTTGGCTTTCGAGCATAACGTGACGCTCGAAACCGACATAAAAGAGAACGTAACGATATCGGCGGTTTCCGCCAACATAGAAAAACTTATTTATATACTTTTGGAGAACGCGTTAAAGTATACCCCCGAACACGGAACGGTCACCGTCAAGGTGGCGGCGGAAAGAAAAAAAGCAACTTTCAGCGTGCGTAACACGGGCGAAGGAATAAAAAAAGAAGACGTCCCGAAACTGTTCGACAGGTTTTACAGAGTGGACGAGTCGCACAGCACGCCCGAAGGTTTCGGTCTCGGATTGTCCATCGCAAAGTCGATAGTCGATATATCGGGAGGGACTATCGGAGTGGACAGCAAAGAAGGAGAATACACCGAATTTATCGCGGTTTTTCACCAAATAAATTAAAGCCGAATTACAGGTAAAAACCCGTTAAAAGGCGTGCGTACGCTTTATATATATATTTATTTATAAAAAATAGTGGCAAAAAGTTTTCCGCTATGATACAATATTTCCGTATCGGAAAAACCATGCCGAAATAAATGACGATAAAAGAGGAGAACCACTTATGGAAAGATTGCTTACGCCTTTCGCGGAAAAAATGGACAAAACTTTGCCCCTTAACGATTATCCCAGACCACAGCTTACGAGAAACAGTTTTGAAAACCTTAACGGAGAATGGGATTACGCTATCTTAAAAAAAGACGAAGTTCTTTCCGATTATCAAGGCAAAATCCTCGTGCCGTTCAGTCCCGAATGTATCCTTTCGGGCGTGGAAAAAGTCGTTACGGCAGACGACGTATTATACTATCGCAGGAAGTTTTCTTTCGCAAAAACCGACGACGTGGTTTTGTTGCATTTCGGAGCGGTAGATTACGAATGTACCGTTACTATTAACGGGACCGAAGTAGGCAGACATAAGGGCGGTTACTTCCCGTTTACGTTCGATGTTACTTCGGCGGTTAAGGAGGGAGAAAACGAAATTTGCGTGACCGTCACCGACCCCGGCGACGCGGGTTCGCAGGCAAGGGGAAAACAGTCGAGCAAACGCGGCGGAATATGGTACACTCCGCAGTCGGGTATCTGGCAAACGGTCTGGATAGAACAAGTCTGCGACAATTATATCGAAAAAATCAAAATCACTCCCGACATAGATTTGGGCAGCGTGGATATAGAACTCACTTTCGCTAAGGAAGTCATTCCCGCGGTAGTCGAAGTGTACGAAGACGGAAAGGTAAAGACCGCCGCCGAAGTTAAAGACGGCAAAGTCACCGTGGACATGGACGAATTCAAATGTTGGTCTCCCGAAAGTCCTTTCCTTTACGACCTTAAAATTAAAGCCGGCAAAGACGAAATCGGTTCTTATTTCGGTATGCGTAAATTCGGTATCGGCAAGACGGAAAAAGGTTTTTCCTGCCTTATGCTGAATAACAAACCGTATTTTCACAACGGACTTCTCGACCAGGGATATTGGAGCGACGGTATGTACACCGCGCCCACCGACGAAGCGTTGATTTACGATATTCAGACAATGAAAGACATGGGATTCAATATGCTCCGCAAGCACATCAAGATAGAGCCTTTGCGTTGGTACTATCACTGTGACAGAATAGGTATGCTCGTATGGCAGGACATGATTTCGGGCGGTTCGGTTTACAGTATCTTTACTACGACTTTGCACCCCGCGCTTAACCTCGCTTTCTGCACGAGACAGTTCAAAAAGAAAGACACCGAAAAGAATTATAAATATTTCTCCCGCGAAGACGAAGAAGGCAGAAAGGAGTATTACGTCGACAGCGAAAGAATGATAGACCTTCTCTACAACGTAGTCGGACTTTCGGTATGGGTACCCTTCAACGAAGGCTGGGGACAGTTCGATTCCGTCAAGGCGTACGAATTTTATAAAAAACTCGACCCCACCCGTATTATAGACCACGCGAGCGGATTTTACGACCAGGGAGCGGGCGACCTTAACAGTTTCCACATCTACTTCACCGCTTTCCGCTTCCCGAAATACAATAGACACGACGACAGACCTATCGTATTGAGCGAATTCGGCGGATACGGTTTAAGGATACCCGGACACGCTTTCAATATGGACAAGCTGTTCGGATACAGAGTGTACAAGAATATCGAAAGTTTCGGCGACGCGTTGGAAAAACTCTATCTTAACAGAGTTGTCAAAGCGATAGACAGAGGACTTTGCGCCACCGTATACACCGAAGTGAGCGACGTCGAAGACGAAGTAAACGGACTTTTAAGTTACGACCGTAAAGTAGTCAAAATAGACGTAGACAGAATGAGAGAAATAAACTCTCGCATTAAGTTATAAAATGTTAGACAAGACCGCATATAAAATTCTCGGCATAATAGCGTCGATGTCCACCGACGGAGAAAATCTCGTGGTAAACAAGGACGAAATTCTGTCCTTAATCGACGCCGAAATTACCGTGGAAGAACTCGATAAGATAATATCCGCGCTGGAAGTCAACGATATGTTAAAAATATTGTTTTCCGACGCCGCTACTTACTGTCTTTCGATTCGACCGAAAGGAAAACTCATTGCCGAAAAGAATAAGATAGCGGAAGAAAACGCAATCGCCGCCGCGGAAGAAGAGAGAGCCGCGGTTCTGGAACGCCAAAGACGGCAACAGCTCGCCCTTACCGAGCCTCTCGAAGAAGAAAAAGAGGGGAAAGAAAATCTTACGACGATAGACGTAAGAAAGTTCGCCGTGATATGCGCGGTAAGTTCTTTTCTCGGCGGATTCGTTGCGGCGATGATTACTTTTTTAGTGACGGTGTTTAAGTAGTATGGTTCTCGGGAAAAAAGAAAAAGCGTTGATGAATATTATCTACAACAAGGCAAGCCGTTCGCAGAACGGTCAATGTCTCGTGTCGCCGCTCGACCTTTTGACGAAGATACCGTACGGCGTGGAGTTTAAGGAAACGGAGCTCGAAGAGACGCTGAATCAGTTGGTACTGGATAATTATTTCGATTGCAGCAAGGCGAAGACTCCTTCGGGCGATATTATGTACTGCATTACCCTTAAAGATAACGGGATAAGTTTTTTGAGAGATAAAAGGGTAAGTCGTCGAAAGCTCATTTTAAGAATAATTACCACTATCTTGATAGCGGCGTTGAGCTTCTCGTTAAAGGAGATTCTGAACCTGATTTTCGGGTAAGGGGAAATGGATAAATTTCAATTAGTAAGCGAATACAAACCGTGCGGCGACCAGCAACAGGCTATCGACAAATTAGTAGCCGGAGTCGAAGACGGTTTGAGGACACAGGTTTTGCTCGGCGTCACCGGTTCGGGCAAGACTTTTACTATGGCAAACGTCATAGAAAAATTAAACCGCCCCGCTTTGGTAGTCGCGCACAACAAGACCCTCGCCGCGCAGTTATGTAACGAATTCAGGGAGCTTTTCCCGCACAACAGAGTGGAATATTTCGTATCTTACTACGACTACTACCGCCCCGAAGCCTACATTCCCTCCACCGATACTTATATCGAAAAGGATATGAGTATGAACGACGAAATAGACAAACTGCGTCACTCGGCTACCGCTTCGCTCGGAGAACGTCGCGACGTCATAGTCGTAGCTTCGGTATCCTGTATCTACGGCTTGGGAGCCCCGGAAACGTATTTTAAGCAAATGATTTCTCTGCGACCGGGAGCTATCTCAGACCGGGATAAACTTGTCGACAAACTTGTGTCCTTGCAGTATAAAAGAAGCGATATAGACTTCGTGAGAAGCACTTTCAGAGTACGTGGAGATATTCTCGAAGTCTTTCCGAGTAATTACAGCAATATCGCAATAAGAATAGAATTTTTCGGCGACGAGATAGACGGACTTTACGAAATAGACGTGACCACGGGTAAAGTTATTTCCACGCTCGAACACGCCGCGATATTCCCCGCGAGCCACTACGTAGTGGGCGACGAAGAAGTGGAGACCACGCTCGGAAGAATTCTTTCCGACATGAAAGAAGAGTGCTCGGAATTTAAGGAAAACAACAAACTTATCGAAGAACAGCGTCTGCGCGAAAGAGTGTGCTACGACGTGGAGATGATTAGAGAGATAGGGTATTGTTCGGGGATAGAAAATTATTCCCGCTACTTCGACGGAAGACAGCCGGGCGAGCCGCCATTTACTCTTATGGACTATTTCCCGAAAGATTTTATTATGTTTATTGACGAGTCGCATATTACCTTGCCGCAGATAAGGGGTATGTACGCGGGCGACAGGTCGAGAAAGGACAGCCTTGTTAATTACGGTTTCCGCCTGAAAGCCGCCTACGACAACCGCCCCCTTAATTTCGACGAGTTTTCGCAACGGTACTCGCAGCTTATATGCGTGAGCGCGACGCCCGGCGAATACGAACTTAAAGAACAAGGACAAATAGTTGAACAGCTCCTAAGACCTACCGGACTCGTCGACCCGTCGATAGAAATAAGAAAGACCGAAGGGCAGATAGACGACCTTATCGGCGAGATAAACGGCGTCATCGAAAAGCACGGCAGAGTTTTAGTCACCACGCTTACCAAAAAAATGGCGGAGAGCCTTACTCTGTACCTTGTCGAAAACGGCATCAAGGCTACCTATATGCACAGCGATATTGACACGCTCGAAAGGATAGAGATAATAAACGCTTTGCGACGGGGCGAAAACGACGTTATCGTCGGCATAAATCTTTTGAGAGAGGGTTTGGATATCCCGGAAGTAATGCTCGTGGCTATTCTCGACGCCGACAAGGAAGGATTTTTGCGAAGCAGAAGTTCTCTTATCCAGACGGTGGGCAGAGCCGCCCGTAACGCCGAAGCGAGGGTTATTATGTACGCCGACACGGTGACGGACAGCATGAAGAGCGCGATTGACGAAACCGAACGCCGCCGCGCCTATCAGATTGCGTACAACAAGGAACACGGAATTATCCCGAAAACCATCGTCAAGGAAATTAAGAACAGTATCTTAATAACGAAGAAAGACGGCGGTAAGAAGACTTTGGACAGAAAAGACGCCGTCAAGGAAATAGAACGCCTTACCGGACTTATGAAAGTGGCAAGTTCGCAATTAGACTTTGAAAGTTGCATTAAGTTAAGGGACGAAATAGCCGAATTAAAACAGCTTATAAGGAAAAAATAACGTAGGAAAAACCGAAATATTCGGAGGGGAAATGAACGACAATATAGTTATTCGCGGAGCGCGTGAAAACAACTTAAAAAACATAGATTTAACCATACCGAGAGACAAACTCGTCGTGTTCACGGGACTGAGCGGAAGCGGTAAATCGAGCCTTGCGTTCGACACTATTTTCGCCGAAGGACAAAGAAGGTATATAGAGAGCCTTTCGAGCTACGCAAGACAGTTCTTGGGGCAGATGGACAAACCCGACGTGGAGAGTATAGAAGGATTAAGCCCCGCCATAAGTATCGACCAGAAGACCACGTCGCAGAACCCCCGTTCGACGGTGGGTACGGTTACCGAAATATACGACTATCTAAGGTTACTGTTCGCGAGAGTAGGCACGCCGCACTGTCCGAAATGCGGAAGAGAAATCTCCGCAATCACCGTCGACCAGATAGTGGACGGAATTAAGACTATGGAAGAAGGTACGAAGTTTATCGTGCTTGCGCCCATAGTAAGGGATAGAAAAGGCGAATACGTCAAGCAGCTCGATTCGCTCCGCAGAAGCGGTTACGCGAG
The DNA here is from genome assembly GCA_902766965.1 of uncultured Eubacteriales bacterium. Lineage (GTDB taxonomy): Bacteria > Bacillota > Clostridia > Christensenellales > DTU072 > CAG-1782. Next base: position 17,282 of record CACXFJ010000106.1, read on the forward strand.
GGTTAAGATAGACGGCAACGTCTATTCGCTCGACGAAGAAATATCCCTTGATAAAAACGTAAGGCACAATATAAGCGTCGTTATCGACAGGCTCGTAATGAAAGAGGGAATAAATCGCCGCCTTACCGACAGCATAGAGACGGCGTTGAAATTAGCCGACGGTTTGGTAATCGTGGAAAGTAACGGCAAAGAAGAACTCTTTTCCACCAATTACGCTTGTCCGGACTGCGGCATAACGTTGGGGGAAATCACTCCGAGAATGTTCTCTTTCAACGCGCCCTACGGAGCCTGCGAAGCCTGTTCGGGGTTAGGGTTCAAGAGCGAACTCGACGTCAACAAACTTATTCCCGACAGAACCAAGTCCATTAACGAGGGAGCGATACGCTGTACCGGTTGGAACCTCGATATGGGCGGAATGAGCATGATGCAGTTCAGAGCTTTGTCGAAAAAATATAACTTTTCGCTCGACACGCCTTATTGCGATTTGCCCGAACACATTCAGAATATACTTTTGTACGGAACGAACGGCGAAAAAATATCGGTATCCGCGCAGACTTCCTCTTTCAATATGGAGTTCAATACCCGTTACGAAGGAGTGTTCAACAACTTGTCGAGACGATATAAAGAAACGCAGTCCGACGGAGTAAGGGCGGAAATAGAAAAACTCATGACCGAAAGGGAATGTGAAGTCTGTCACGGAAAGAGACTGAAAAAAGAAGTCCTATCCATAACCGTCGGCGGAAAAAACATCTCGGAAGTTACGGAGATGCCGGTGTCGAAATTACCCGATTTTTTCAAAAGTCTTTCCCTCACCGAAAAGCAAAATATAATCGCCGCGCCGATACTTAAAGAACTTAACGAGAGAGTAAAATTCCTTAACGACGTAGGACTTAATTACCTCACTTTAAGCCGTGCGAGCGCCACTTTAAGCGGCGGCGAGTCGCAAAGAATAAGGCTTGCCACACAGATAGGAAGCGGACTTACCGGGGTATTGTATATTCTCGACGAACCGAGCATAGGTTTGCACCAAAGAGACAACGAAAAACTTATCGCCACGTTAAAACGCCTCCGCGACTTAGGGAACACACTTATAGTAGTGGAGCACGACGAAGATACTATGCGTGCCGCCGACTATATCGTGGACATAGGTCCGGGCGCTGGAATTAACGGGGGAGAACTCGTCGTAGCGGGTTCTTTACAGGACGTAATGAATTGTCCCCGCTCGATTACCGGCGACTTTTTGAGCGGAAGAAGAAAGATTACGGTTCCCGAAAAGCATAGAGAAGGTACCGGAAATTACCTTACCGTAAAAGGGGCGAGACAGAACAATCTTAAAAGTATCGACGCGAAATTCAAGATAGGCGCGCTTAACGTAGTCACGGGCGTGAGCGGCAGCGGCAAGTCGAGTTTAATTAACGGTATTATGTATCCGTACCTTGCCAACAAATTCAACCGTTCCACTTTGGCGGTCGGCGACTGCGACGGGATAGACGGAGCGGAGTATCTCGATAAGGTAATCGCGATAGACCAAAGCCCCATAGGGCGTACGCCGAGAAGCAACCCCGCCACTTACACCAACGTGTTTACTTATATAAGAGAACTGTACGCGAAAACGCCCGACGCAAAGGCGAGAGGGTACAACGCGGGAAGATTTTCGTTCAACGTAAAAGGCGGACGTTGCGAGAGTTGCGGCGGCGACGGAATTATTAGAATAGAAATGCACTTCCTGCCCGACGTGTACGTCCCTTGCGACGTCTGTCACGGAAAAAGGTACAACAGAGAAACGTTGGAAGTTAAGTATAAAGGAAAATCGATTTTCGATATTCTCGATATGACGGTAGAGGAAAGTTGCGACTTTTTCGAGAACGTTCCGAGAATTTATAATAAGGTAAAAACCCTTAAAGACGTCGGTCTCGGTTATATAAAGTTAGGTCAGCCGGCGACGACTTTCAGCGGCGGCGAGGCGCAGAGAATAAAATTAGCCACCGAATTATCCAAACGCAGTACGGGAAAAACTCTGTACATTCTCGACGAACCTACTACGGGCTTGCACGTTGCCGACGTGGAAAAACTCATAAAAATTCTTAACGCCCTCGTGGACGCAGGCAACACCGTCGTGGTAATCGAACATAACCTCGACGTAATAAGAGTAGCCGACCATATAGTCGACCTCGGTCCCGAAGGGGGCGACGGCGGCGGACGCATTATAGCGACGGGTACGCCGGAAGAAGTAAAAAACAATCCCGCAAGTTTTACCGGCAAGTATATTTGAAATTTTCGTAAAATTTGCGAAAAACGCAATAAAACTCGCTAAAAGGCGAGTTTTTATATAATTTTTTTAGTTAAAACGAAAAATTTTCAGCGAAAATTATGTTAAATAAAAACTTACCGCAAACCGAGTAAGTCTTCAACCGACACTTCGTAAATCGTTGCAAGAGCGATAAGGTTTTCGTATTCGGGGCGGGAAACATCGTTTTCCCAGTCGCTTACGTTGGACTGCGAAATGTTTAACTGTGTCGCCACCTGTTTTTGCGTCAGTCCGCAATTTTTTCTTATTTCTTTGAATATATGACCGAATTTCATTTTACCGTTATACATTTATATTTTTTAGCATTTTGACCACTTTTATTTTAGAAAATAATATCGATATATTGACAAAATATGTGCAGTACCGATATAATTGTCGTATAAGAAACCGATAAAGGAGGGTTAAATGAAAAGATTTTTTAAATGGACTTTGTTCATCGTCTTAATTTTTGCACTCGCCGCAACAGCGTTCGCGTGTAAGCCGAAAGTCGACGAACCGGAAACGCCGCACGTTCATGCGTTCGGCGAATGGACAATCGTTCGGGATTCTACTTGCACAGTTACTGGGACAAAGAAGAGAGTATGTCCTTGCGGCGAAGAAGAAACGGATACCATCGCTCTGAAACCGCACTCTTTCGGCGAGTGGATGACTGTTACCGCCGCAGCTTGCGTTACCGACGGAGAGAAGAAGAGAGTTTGTTCCGTCTGCGGGCAGGAAGAAAAAGAACCTATTCCCGCAGTGGGACACGTATATCCCGAATGGCTTTCGGATGAGAACGGACATTGGCGTATATGTTCCGTATGTGAAGAAAGACACGACGACGGCACACATACTTATGTCGACGGAGCTTGTTCCGTTTGCGGTTATCTCGAACAGGTGCCGTATACCGACGGGATAGAACTGAAACTTGCCGAGGACGGCAAGTCTTATATCGTGAGCGAGTACACGGGAGAGAGTACGGAAATCGTTATTCCGTCCGCATACAAAGGTCTGCCCGTCACCGCGATTGCGAAAAACACGTTCTACGGTAAGGCTATTACTTCCGTAGTCGTACCCGGCAGCGTGAAAGAACTTACTCAGGCGTTTTATTATTGCCCCGAACTTATTTCAATCACTCTCGGCGAAGGAATATCCGTAATAGGCGATTACGCTATTTCGTACTGTACCAAACTTACTACCGTCACTTTACCGTCTACGGTAAAAACGATAAGTAATTACGCTTTTTACAACGATACCGCTTTGGCAAGCGTAACTCTCAACAAAGGTTTGGAATATATCAACGAAGGCGCATTCTATAAATGTACGGCATTGGAATCGGTAACTCTTCCCGGCAGCGTGAAAGGAATAGGAACGAAAACATTCTATCAATGTACCGCGCTTACGACGGTGGATTTCGGTACTGCGAGCGTAGAAGTAGGGGAACAGGCATTCAACGGCTGTACGTCCCTTTCTACTCTTAATTTCGAACGCTCTCCCGCAATTTTGCAGGCTAACGCTTTCTACGGCTGTAACGCTATTACGGAAGTTAATACGGGAGCGGTAAAGGAAATTAACGGCGCGTTTTATAAATGTACGGGACTTACGAAAGTAACGTTCGGCGCGGGCTTACGCACGATTGGCGTCAACGCTTTCCGCGAATGTTCTAATCTGACGTCGGTAAAAATATTGTCGACCGTTTTGGAAACCGTAGGAAACAACGCTTTCTATGCATGCGCTAAGTTGGAATCGGTCACTCTTCCCGACAGCGTGAAGACCATCGGTTCTTACGCTTTTGCGGCGAATACGGCTATGACCCGTTTCGATATGGGCGACGGATTGGAAGAAATCGGAATGTGCGCTTTCCAAAACTGCACTAATCTCGCTACGATAGTAGCTTCCGACAGTATAAAAATTATAGACAGATACAGCGCTTCTTCGTCGAAACCCGCCGTATATGCGTTCGACGGCACCGCCTGGTACGATAATCAAGCAGACGGTTTGGTGTACGTAGGAAAAACTTTGTACAGAGTGAAAGGCACGTTGTCCGATACCGCGGTAGTGGTTAAAAGCGGAACTATAAGCATAGCGGAAGCCGTGTTCAGAGAAACCGAAATTACTTCCGTAAGCCTTCCCGACACGTTGATTTATATAGGAAAAGACGCTTTTTACCGTTGTACGTCGTTGACTTCGGTAAATATTCCTTCGAGCGTAAGCGAAATAGGAGCGGCGGCTTTCAGCGGTTGTTCCGTCCTTACGAGCGTTTCTCTCAACGCCGAAATTATAGGCGCAAGCGCGTTTTCGAGTTGCGACAAATTGACTACCGTTAATTTAGGACACAGACTTAAAGAAATCGGCGACAACGCATTTAAGTATACCCCCGTAGCTGAAATATCTTTGCCGTCGGGAGTGGAGAGTATCGGAGCGGAAGCGTTCAGTAACAGCAACGTAACCGGCGCCTTGTCCATACCGGGAACGGTAGCTGCGATAGGGAAAGGCGCGTTTAACAACAATCCTTTAATGACGAGTTTAACCATAGGCGAAGGCTTGAAGTGTATCGGTTCGGAAGCATTCAATAAGTGTTCCGCTCTGGAATCTGTCGTATTGCCGTCGAGTATAGAAAGTATGGGTGAAAAAGTGTTCAAAGACACCGCCTGGCTTGCCGCTCAGACCGACGTCGCTCCGATTTATATAGGTTCCGTATTATACAGCTACAAGTCGACTACCGATAAAGGAACGGAACTCAGAATAAAAGACGGTACGAAAGTTATCGCGAAAGGAGCTTTTACCATATCGGGATACGCCGATTTCAACTCTTTGTATATTCCCGCAAGCGTAGTCCGCATCGAAGAAGGAGCTTTCCGGTATCGTTCGCTTTTAACGCATATTACCGTTGACCCGAACAACGCCGTCTATTATTCCGCAAACAACTGCGTAATAGAAAAGACTACCAAAACTCTCGTTTTGGGTTGCAGAACGAGCGTTATACCTAACGACGGCACCGTCACGAAGATAGGCAAATACGCCTTTGACGGAACGGGTCCCGACAAGATGGTTTTACCCGACAGCGTGGAAATTATCGACGAATACGCGTTCAGAGAAAGCCTTGTCAAGAATTTCGTTTCGGGCAGCGGATTAAGAACTATCGAAAGTAACGCCTTTATTGAAAGCAAGCTCGTTTCGTTAAAGCTCGTCGAAGGGGTCGAAAACTTCGGTAGCTACGCGTTCAACGATTGCAGACAGCTCGTCACCGTAGAAATTCCGTCTACCGCCAAGAGCAGATATTCGGGAATATTCAAAGGCTGTATCAACCTTTTCCACATAAGAAACCTTAGCGAACGTAAAGAAACTTCTCCCGCTTCTCAATACGGCGAAGTCCTTACCTCTGCAGACGCGGAATTTACTAATGTCCTTACCGTCGACGACAACGGGGTCTATATCCTTACCGTCGGAGATAAGAAGTATTTCGTCGGTTACGACGGCGGAAAGTCGGAAGTAGATTTGACTTCTCACGGAATTTACGGCGTGTATACCTACTGCCTGTACGGGAGAAGCGACGTTACGACCATAAAACTTCCTTCCACCGTGAAAGAAATCGGTCTTTACGCTTTCGCAAAGATAGGAAGCGATAAGGTAGTATATTACAACGGAACGCAAGCTCAATGGGCGGAAGTTACGTTAGGTAACAGATGGAACTTCGATTCGAATCTCCATAAGTGTACGATACGTTGCACCGACGGCGATATAGAACAAACCGTATAGAGTTATCGTAACACTGCTTTTTTTCAGACAAGCCCCGATATTTCGTCGGGGTTTGTTTTTCTATGACGGTTAATTGACTTTTATTTGCGGTTATTATAGAATATAATCATATTTATTAGAATACTCGGAGGAAAATTTTGTATAAATTCGATTTGACCACCACCGAACACGCTTTTTACGATATTACCGACAAGATAAAACAGGCTATATCGGAAAGTAAAGTAAGGGAAGGAATATGTATTGTATATTGTCCGCATACCACCGCCGCCATTACCATTAACGAGAACGCCGACGAGTACGTCGCGAAAGACGTTATGTTTGCGGCGAAAAAAATCTTTCCGAGGTTTCCGGAATTTAAGCACGACGAAGGGAACAGCGACGGACACGTCAAGAGCAGTATTTTCGGCGCGAGCGAAACTCTTATAATCACCGACGGCAAGCCCCTTCTCGGGCGTTGGCAAAACGTGTATTTCGCGGAATTCGATCCGCCCAGACAGCGCAACTTCTACGTTAAAATAATCGAGGGGTAGTATTATGAAAGATTGCAGAATGGAAAAATTGGCAGACGTCCTCGTCAACTTCTCTTGCAGAGTTCGTAAGGGCGAAAAGGTGCTTATCGAAGCGTACGACGTACCTGACGAAATGGTAATAGAACTCGTCAAAAAAGTTTACGCCGCGGGCGGTTATCCGTTCGTAGAGATTTTCAACAACAGAGTCAGACGCGAAATTCTAAAAGGAATGAGCGAAGAATTAGCCGACGATATGGCTAAGTTTGCCGGGGCGAGAATGGACGCTATGGACGCGTACATAGGAATAAGGGGAGGAAATAACAGTCTCGAACTTTCCGACGTACCCGACGAGAAGATGAAGATATACGATATCCGCTACTCCACTCCCGTGCATAGCGACAAACGCGTCAACCATACTAAATGGGTTATTCTCCGTTGGCCGACGGAAGGTATGAGCCAGCTTGCGAAAATGAGTACGGAGGGCTTTGAAGATTTCTATTTCGACGTATGTACTTTGGATTACGGCAAGATGGATAAGGCTATGGACAGTCTTAAAGCTCTTATGGACAGAACCGATAAGGTAAGGCTTATCGCAAAGGACACCGACCTTAGTTTCAGCATAAAGAACATAGGCTCGGTAAAATGCAGCGGACAATGCAATATCCCCGACGGAGAAGTTTATTCCGCGCCCGTTAAGGACAGCGTAAACGGATATATTCACTACAACGCTCCGTCGATAGAAAACGGGTTCGAGTTCAAGGACGTAAGGCTCACCTTTAAGGACGGCAAGATTATAGAAGCCACTGCCAACGACTCCGCCGCCTGCAACGCTATTTTCGATACCGACGAGGGGGCGAGATACGTAGGGGAATTCGCGATAGGGGTTAATCCTTACGTCACAAAACCTATGGGAGATATCCTTTTTGACGAAAAAATAGCAGGTTCCATACACTTCACGCCCGGCTGTTGCTACGAAGATTGCAGCAACGGCAATTTAAGCGCGGTTCATTGGGACTTGGTTCTTATAATGACTCCCGAATACGGCGGCGGCGAAATATACTTCGACGACGTGCTTATAAGAAAAGACGGACGTTTCGTTCTGCCCGAATTGGAATGTCTTAATCCCGAAAATCTGAAATAAAAGGGGAATATCGTTATGGCAAAAGTAAAAAAAGAGGATAGAGTCAAAAAACCGTCGTTTTTCCTTTATTGGTTACCGGCGGTGTTGACAAGACCCGTATTCAAAGCTAAATGGAAACACGAGATAAAACGCGATAAGAATATCAAAAAACTCGTCGGACCGATAGTCGCTATCGGCAATCATGCCAGTACGGTAGACGTCATTATGTCCATTCACGCTCTTATGCCTAAACGCTTTAACATAGTCACGGGGAGAGACCTTTTTACCTGGAAACAACTAAAACCCTTTATAAAGCCGTTCGGTTGCATACCGAAGAGTCAATGTTCTCTCGACCTTGCGTCTATGAGGACTATGAAAAACGCCGTCGACCAGGGGAGGAACCTTCTTATCTATCCCGAAGGGAAAACCAGTCTTGACGGAACGGAATTAAAATATCTACCCGTGACGATAGGGAAGTTCCTTAAATTTTTGGACAGCAACGTGGTAATGGTTCATACCGACGGAGCCTACCTTACCCGTCCGAGATATTGCAAAGGTTTCAAAAAAGGCAAATGTTTTACCCGAACGTACGTTTTACTTACGAGAGAAGAACTGAAATCGCTCAAACCGAAAGAGGTCTACGAAAGAGTTAAGGAAGCCCTTAAATTCAACGACAACCTTTGGCAAAGAGAGAACAATATCCGTTTCGTTTCCGAAAAACCCGCCCAAAATCTTAACTACGTATTGTATAAATGCCCCGCCTGCGGAGCGGAGTACGAAACGACGAGCGACGGAAAAAAACTTCATTGTCACGCCTGCGGCAATACCGTGGAATATAACGAGTACGGAGAATTTATTCCCGACGAAGGAAGCAAGGCTTTCGACAGAATAGACCTTTGGTACGACTATCAAAGACTTGCCGTAAGGGAAGAATTGAAAAAGGGCGATTATCGCATAGAAAAAGAAGTCGTTGTATCTATCGAAAACCACGAAATAGACGAATTCGAAGAGAGAGGAGCCGGACAATTCTTCTTTGACGGAGAAGAGATAGGTTTTCGAGGGAAAATAGACGGGGAAGAAACCGAGCTTAAACAAAGTCTTCACGGTATGAATAATATCGTCACGAAAAACGGTGAAGGCGTCGACCTTACTTTCGACGATACCATATACAGATTTATGTTTACCGAGCATAAATGGTCGACTAAATTCGGACTTCTCGTCGAAGAAAATTTTGCGTTAAAAAACGGATTTGTTGATTAAAAACTCTTGCCAAAGCCGTTTTTAGGTGATATACTATGTAGCGTTAGTCAGAGGACCGATATTATCGGTCGAAAATTGCTGGAGTATGGTGTAATGGCAGCACAGAGGCCTCTGACTCCTCTGGCGTAAGTTCGATTCTTACTACTCCTGCCAAAGATATAGCAAGTCTTATATAGGCTTGCTTTTCTTTTACCGTCCGTAATCGTAAAGAATTAAAGAATAAAAAAACTATTACTTACGTAATAACTGTTGCGTTTTTTTCAAAAAGTGGTATCATTACAAGCGTGAAAACAACGAATAAATAACAGTGAAAAAAGGAGATATATATGGTAAAAGTTGACGTAATTTCCGGATTTTTGGGCGCGGGTAAAACCACCCTTATAAAAAAACTTTTCTCCGCGAGAATGGGAAAAGAAAGAATAGCTCTCATAGAAAACGAATTCGGCGAAATAGGTATAGACGGGTCTTTCCTTAAAGAATCCGGCGTAAAAATCAAAGAAATTAACTCGGGCTGTATATGTTGTTCTCTCGTAGGGAACTTTGAAAAATCCCTTAAAGAAATGATAGACGTCTACAAACCCGACCGCATTATTATCGAACCGTCGGGCGTAGGTAAACTTTCCGACATAGTAGCCGCCATTACGAACACCGGACTCGATTTGAAGATAAACGTTCTTTGCACGGTGGTAGACGGCGGAAAGTGCAAAATGTATCTCAAAAACTTCGGCGAATTCTATATCGACCAAGTCAGCGAAGCCAACGTAATCGTCGTGTCCAAGAGCGATAAACTTTCCGAAGAAAAGACGGCGGCTGCGGTAGAACTTTTGAAACAGTACAACGATAAAGCTACTTTCATCACCACTCCGCTCGAACTTCTCGACGGAGAAACCTTGCTTAAAAATCTCGAAGGCAACGCCTCTTTGATGGACGAACTTATCGAAGAACTCAACCGTAAACACGCCGAGCATCACCATCATCATCACCACGGCGAAGAGTGCGACGACCCGGAATGCGAATGTCACCACCACCACGACGACGAAGGACACGAATGTCACCACCACGAAGACGAAGAAGAACACGAATGTCACCACCACGAAGACGAAGAGTGCGACGACCCGGAATGCGAATGTCACCACCACCACGGACACCACGCAGACGAAGTGTTCGCAAGCTGGGGAACGGAAACTCCCGTTTCTTACACCAAAGCAGAACTTAACGGAATACTTCAAGCCCTTTGCGGTTCTTCTTACGGTATGATTTTGAGAGCGAAAGGAATAGTTAAGGGAGGCGACTTCGACGGTTGGTACCATTTCGATTTAGTCGCGGGCGAATACGAAATAAGAGAGGGCGCGGCGGACGTAACGGGAAAACTGTGCGTAATCGGTAGCGGAATAGACAAAGAAGCTATCGAAAAATTGTTTTTGAAGAGGTAAAAAATGGGTACGGGAATACCTGCGGTAATCATAAGGGGAATACTCGAAGGGGGCAAGACCACCTTTATAATCGACTCTATAAGAAACGGCGACTTCGGCGATTTGGGAAGAGTTCTCATTTTAACGCAGGAAGACGGCGAAGAAGAATACGACAACGCAGAGTTGAAAAAATTCAACGCCGCCGCCGAAATAGTGGAAAAAGAAGGGTGGAACAGCGACAACATCTATTCGATAATAAGAAAGTACAAACCGCAATTCGTTTTCGTGGAGTACAACGAAATGTGGAAAGGGGATAACGAGGACGATACTTTTATACCCGACTACTTCGATATTCAGCAGACGATAGCCGTAATAGACGGTACGACTTTCGCCACTTACCTTAACAATATGCGTCAGAAATTCGTCGATATGATTAAGGCGAGCGACCTCGTGATAATAAACCGTTGCGAAGCCACCCCCGCTACGTCGCAAATGAAGAACAACGTAAAACTAATCAATTCTTCAGCCGCGGTAATAGCTTTGGACGAAGACAACAACGAACTCCGCCTCGTAAGCGACTTGCCTTACGACGTAAACGGACCTATAATAGCGGTGAACCCTGCCGACTTCGGAATATTCTACGTCGATACTTTCGACAGTAAAGAGAGATACGACGGAAAAATTCTCGACACCGTTTGTCAGGCAGCCATATCGAGAGGCTTTCCGCCTAATACTTTCGTTGCCGGAAGACAGGCTATGACCTGCTGCGCCGCCGATATACAGTTCTTAGGTCACCTCTGCGCCTACGAAAACAACTTTAAAGTAAAGAACAAAAGTTGGATACACCTTACGGCAAGGATACACTATATAGAAATACCCGGTATCCCCGAAGAACAAATAATATTCGAAGCGATAAATATAGAACAAGTAGCTCCGCTGCCCGAAGAGGAACAGGTAATAAGTCTTATGTAATAATACATAGCAAACGAATTTCGGCAAAGCCGAGCGAATTTACCGCACAGCGGTAGCGAATTTCACGGCGTTGCCGTGAGCGAATTTCAAAACCTTTGGTTTTGAGTTAAGGATATATTGATTAAGACGGGATAGGATAATAGTTCGATTCCGTTTTTGTTTATAAGATTAGCTTTTTACTTTCTTTTCGGTGTGAAAAGAAAG
>CACXFJ010000107.1 GCA_902766965.1 uncultured Eubacteriales bacterium
CGCAAAGATATTGCGGCGTATCTTATCGATTCTCTCGACGGCGCGCTCTTTATTGCGTTATCGATATATTCTAAGCCTTCGGTATACTTATTGAAATAAACGCTCGTTTTTGCGAGCAAAGTATAAACGTCGGCAAGATCGGTTTCTATATTGTTGTTTAATTCTTCCGTCAAAGCCTTTTTCGCCATCGCCACGGCAAGAGGCATATCGCCCATGTAGTAGTAGAAGTTCATCAGTTTATACGGTATGGTATAGAACGGAATTATCTCCTGCAATTGCTTGATATACTCGGTGGCTTTGCCGTAATTGCCCCAATCGAAATTGAGCTCGGCAGCTACCTGTAAAGCCTTAGGATACCAATACTTGTCCTTGAATTCGTCCTTTAACATAAGCTCTTCGACGAGACGGCTGTTTTCTTTGCTCGCCGGGATTTCGCCCGCTTTCAACATATCGGGGATGCGGCAGACTATCATTTCAAAATGGTTTATATCGGCGTTCTCGGACATTCTTTCGTTTATTAAGGACTTTATCATTCCCAAAATACGGCGATACTTTTTCTGCTTTGCAAGAATTTTCAACACCATGTATCTCGAATCTATTTCGAGTTTAGAGTTGTATTCGGCGGAAGCGATTATCTTTTCGAACAGAACTTTGCCATCGTCATAATTGCCGCTGTAGTAAAGCTGTAAACACGCCATAAATTCAAGACCGGGGTAAGTTTCGTCCCATTCGGAATCAAAGAGTATTTCCAGCGATTCTATATTTGCGTTGACGAAGTTGCACAATTCGAACATGTATTCGCCCTTGTCGATAATGGAAATTACCGTGTCGCTTATCATTTTTTTATCTTCGCATAGTAAAGCGAACATAAATGCTTCGGGGTCCCTTTCCGTGTCTCTCAGGAACTTATAATAGAGTTTTTTGGCTTCGATTACGCTCTCTGCCGCGATTTTGCTGAATTCTTCCGTGTAGGGATTATCAAAAACTTTTTCGTTGAGTCTGTAACAATCGGCTCCGCGTTTCAATACGCAGTCGGGACGTTTTTTCGCTATGTTATCGAAGTTTTTTACAGCGTCTTCTCCGAGAGTCGACACGAAATCCTTATATATAAAGCGTAGCGGCGCAAGAAAACAGTAAAGAGACTTTTCTTCTTCGGTAAGGTCGTCGAGAACGTCCTGTTCGGGGAAATAATCCTCTTCGGGAAGCTCTATAAGTTTAGGACACTGTTCGGTAAAAACGTTGTAGTTTATATTAAGAAAATCTCTGCTGACAAGTAGAATTTTCAAATTTTTCGGGCTGTTCTGCAAAATGAACTCGATTACGTTAAAGCCGAAACGCCCGCGCAATTCTTCGAAGTTATCCAACACGAGCAGGCAGTCGCCGTTGACTTCGGAAATGCGTTTCAACGCTTCCTTTATAATAATGCTGTCCTTATTGAACCCGTAAGCGCAGTGCTTGAACTGAATAATCTTTTTGTATTCTTCGGGGTCGTCGGCGAACACCTTACGGGCGAAAGTAATCGCGAAGGAATAAAAATCGTCGCAGTTAGGATTCATCCAATACGAACGTTTATAAAAATTGTTCAATTCCGAATAAAATCCTATCGTATTTCCGTCGGCTGCGGTGAGCATAATTACCGCCGTGGAAGCGGTGGATATGATTTCGTTTATTATTCTTTTGTTATTATTTTTCCTGAACATGATATCTCCTCTTTTTCTATTGTAAATGATTAGTAAATAAAAATCAAACGTTTACCGAATAAATATCATATTATCGCGATTTATAGTACAATTGATATACGAACGGCGTTACCGACGGTCTTATTATCTTCTTAACGGTCGTAACTTCAAGAACCTTTCCGTAAGGCTCCGCATTGCGTTACCCCATAACGTTTTTTAATTTGACATTATCGGCGTCGTTTTGATAATATATTTTATAGAGTTTTTGCCGAAAAATCGTTTTACGGCAAAGCGGGAGGATGAACGATGAAACGTTACAACGTAGCCGTCGTAGGCGCGACGGGCATGGTAGGCACAAAATTTTTGCAGGTGCTTTCCGAAAAAAAATTACCGGTAGACAATTATTATCTTTTTGCGTCGGCTAAAAGCGCGGGAAAGAAAGTCGAATTTTTAGGTAAAGAATATACGATAATCGAACTTAAAGAAGAAAATATAGTCGATAAAAAAATCGACTACGCTTTATTCTCCGCGGGCGGAGGCGTCTCAAAAGAGTACGCGCCGATATTCGCTTCTCACGGAGCGGTCGTAATAGATAACTCTTCTCAGTGGAGAACCGATCCGAACGTTCCTCTCGTGGTTCCCGAAGTAAACGCCGAAGCCGCAAAAAATCATCACGGAATTATCGCGAACCCGAACTGTTCCACCATTCAGGCGATGCTTCCCCTTAAAGCTCTGCACGATAAATATAAAATTAAGCGTATAGTATATTCCACTTATCAGGCGGTAAGCGGTGCGGGAGTCGCGGGATACAACGACCTCGTTACGCAGGCGAAAGAAGGCGAAACGAAAAAGTTCCCCTACCCTATTTTCGGCAACGTAATTCCGCAGATTGACGTTTTTCTTCCCGACGGATACACGAAAGAAGAAGAAAAAATGATTTTCGAAACGAAAAAAATTCTTAACGACTACGATTTGAAAGTAACCGCCACTACGGTAAGAGTCCCCGTAAGACACGGTCACAGCGAATCCATAAATATAGAGTTCTTTAACCCTTGCACGCTCGAAGGTATTAAGGACGCTATCCGCAATATGAAAGACGTCGTACTCGTAGACGACATAGAAAAAGGTCTGTATCCTATGCCCATATACGCCGAAGACAAGGACGAAGTGTTCGTGGGCAGAGTAAGAATAGACCCGACGGTCGAATCCGGTTGCAACATCTGGGTAGTCGCCGACAATATAAGAAAAGGCGCGGCGACCAACGCCGTACAGATAATGGAATACCTTATGGCGGAAAACGAAAAATAATCTTTTCGTCTTTTACGCATATATTTATTTACTAATAAGAATACAAGGAGAACTATGACGATATTCAAAGGCACGGCTACCGCTCTCATTACCCCGTTCGTCGACGACAAAGTCGATTTTGTTTCGTTGGAAAACTTGGTAAATAACCAACTTAATAGCGGCGTAGACGCATTGATAGTAAACGGAACCACGGGAGAACCCACGACTATGACGCACGATGAAAGAACAGCCGTGGCTAAGTTTGTGTTAAAACTCGTAAATAAGAAAATTCCCGTCATTCTCGGCGCGGGCAGTAACAACACCTACACCGCGATAGAATACGCACTGGAAGCGGAATCTCTCGGCGCGGACGCGGTATTGGTCGTCACCCCCTATTATAATAAAGCAACGCAAAAAGGTCTTATCGCCCACTACGAAACGATAGCCGACAGCATAAATATTCCCGTGATTATGTACAACGTACCGGGAAGAACCGGGGTAAACATGCTGCCCGAAACGGTAAAAACGCTTTGCGGTCATAAAAATATCGTAGCGATAAAAGAAGCGAGCGGGAATATAAATCAGATAATGGAAATCAAACGCCTTTGCGGCGACGAAATAGACCTATATTGCGGCGACGACGGAATAGTTTTCCCTTGTATGGCAGTCGGCGGTATAGGCGCTATAAGCGTAACGAGCAATATTATTCCGAAGTTTTTCTCGGATATGACGAGGCTTTCGCTTAACGGAGAATACGAAACGGCGAAAAAAATGCAGTTTTCGGCGTTGCCTTTAATAAACGCCTTATTCTGCGAAGTAAATCCTATCCCCGTAAAAACCGCCGCCTATTGGATGGGGCTCATCTCGTCCGACTATATGCGTCTTCCTATGATAAAAATGGAAAAAACGGCTGTTTTAGCAAAAGCAATGAAAGATTTCGGACTTGATTTCAAGGTGAAAGAATGAAAATTTTAATATACGGCATTAACGGAAAAATGGGCAAAATACTTTACGACGCAATAACGTCCGAAAATAAAGACGAAGTGCTTTGCGGCGTGGATAAATTCGGCGACGGAAAATATTTCGACTGTCCCGTATATACGGACTGTTTCGACATCTCCGAAAAACCCGACTGCATAATTGACTTTGCTGTCAAGGACGCAATTAACGACTATCTTCCCCACGCCGTCGAAAATTCCGTGCCGTGCGTAATCGCCGCTACGGGTCACGACGAAAAGGATTTAGCTTTCATTGAAAAAGCCGCCGAACGTATCCCCGTATTCAAAAGCGGCAATATGAGTTTAGGAATAAACCTGCTTATTAAACTTGTCGAAATCGCCTCTTCGGTACTCGGCGACAAAGCCGATATAGAAATAGTCGAACAGCACCACAGACGTAAAGCCGACGCTCCGAGCGGCACCGCTTTAATGATAGCCGACGCTATAAAAAAGACTATTCCCGACGAAACTTTCGTAATCGGCAGAAACGAAAGCAGCGGTAAACGACAGCCCGGAGACCTCGGAATAAGTTCCGTTCGCGGCGGAACGGTCGCGGGAAAACACGAAGTTTTCTTCTTTATGAACGGCGAAGCGGTATCCGTAAAACACGAAGCCGAGGACAGAACCGTTTTCGCAAACGGCAGTATCGCCGCCGCACGATTTATCGTAGCGAAAGAAAAAGGGTTATATAATTCAAAAGACTTATTTAACTAATTACTAATCGGAAATTATTAAAAAGTAAAGGCAGGTACGAATA
>CACXFJ010000108.1 GCA_902766965.1 uncultured Eubacteriales bacterium
AACTCGGCGGACTCGGCAGGGGCGCAAACAGATACCTTACCGAAAAGGAACTCGCTTCACTAAACCGTCTTTAATATCTCTCTTTTTTATCGCTAAGGATAAAAACAAGGATATTCAGGCTACGTTCAACGTGACGATAAGGACAAGAATTAAAAAGGGATTGTGTAAACTTTCGTTTATTTACAATCCTTTTTTTATAGTAAATTTTTTATTCAAACAAATTTAATCTATTTATTGCAAGTATTGACATTTCAATATATAATAGTAAAAGAGGAAATTCGGCATTGAGTCGAAAAACCTTTTGGAGGTAAGAAATGCTGTTAAGCTCTTTGAGCCCGGTAGAGAAACTGTCGGTAGGCGGCACAACCACGCTTTTGGGTCTCGGAATGACGTTCGTCGTGCTGGCTCTTTTAATAGGTTGCGTGTATTTAGTCAATACTCTTATAAAACTTTCGGGCAAATTTTTAACCGAATATCAGGCGAAGAAAAAAGCTAAAAAGGAAGCCGAAGTAAAGGCGGAAACCGTCGTCCCCGCGGTCGTTGAAGACACCGTAGACAAGAAAGCCGACGGCGAAATAGACGAAGAAACGATGATAGCCATTCGTTCCGCCGTGGAAACTTTCGTCAGAGAGAGTTCCGCCGACGGCAAACCGCACGAGAACGTGACCGTTTTGTCGGTAAAGGAAATTTAAGGACGGGAAAACGGTATGAAACAATATAAAATCAGCGTAAACGATAAAGAATACGTCGTGTCTATTGAAGAAACGACATTAGGTCAGGCGACGGAAACGGTCGCGGTAAAACAGGAAGTCGAGGCTACGCCTATAAAAGAAATGGTAAAGCCGGAAGCAAAATTCGTTTCGGCGGACGGAGCGGCGGTAAAAGCTCCTATGCCCGGCAGCGTACTTGCGGTAAAGGTAAATAACGGCGACAGAGTTAAGTCAGGCGACGTACTTATACTCCTCGAAGCCATGAAGATGGAAAACGAAATCGTGGCTACAAAAGACGGAGTGGTAAAAATATCGGTTAAAGTCGGCGATAAAATAAATTCCGGCGACGTAATAGCGGTTATTGCCGAGGAGGTAAGATAAATGGGTTTTATAAATAGTTTTTTAGGCGCTAATCTCGGCGACGCGTTAAAAAATCTTTGGGAATCTACGGGGTTTAAGAACGTAGTGCCCGAATACTACGTTATGAACGGATATTCGTGGGGTATATGGGGCTTATTCCTTATGATGCTCATTGCCTGCGTGTTCGTTTATCTCGCGATAGTAAAAAAGTTCGAACCGAACCTTCTTTTAAGCATCGCGTTCGGTATGTTTGTTATAAATATTCCCGGCGCGTACTCTATTCTTTACGGTACGGGCGGATATACGGTAACCGACCTTGCGACCAACACCATTTTAATAAGCGGCAGTATGCAACAGGTCGTAGACTTTTTGAATACGGGCGCTTATAATAGCGGAATAGTATTTAACGGAAACGACCTTGCGGCTACTTATTCCGCTATTAAAGAGTTCTGCGCAAGTAACGATATGAAAGTAGTATACGGGATAATAGCGGACAAGGGATTGTTTTATTATCTCTATAAAGGCGTAGATTGGGTAATCTTCCCGCCGCTTATCTTCCTTGGAATCGGTGCGATGACCGACTTCGGACCGCTTATCGCTAATCCGAAAAGTTTACTTCTCGGAGCGGCGGCGCAGCTCGGTATATTTCTCACCTTTTTCGGGGCGTTGTTCTTCGGCTTTAACGAACAGGCGAGCGCGGCTATCGCAATAATAGGCGGAGCCGACGGACCTACCGCTATTTATCTTACGCAAAAGATGACTAACAGCGCGATAGGAACGATGTTTAACGGCGAAACGATGGATTTGTTGCCTGCGATAGCCATTGCGGCGTATTCGTATATGGCGTTGGTCCCCGTAATTCAGCCGCCGATAATGAAACTTCTCACCACGAAGAAAGAAAGGCTCATAAGAATGGAACAGCTCCGTCCGGTATCGAAGAAAGAAAAGATCATTTTCCCGATAGTTGTTACCGGTATATGCGGAATAATATTGCCGTCGGCGTTGCCTTTGCTCGGAATGTTGATGCTCGGCAATCTTATCAAGGAAAGCGGAGTCGTACCTCGTCTTTCTAACACGGCGCAAAACGAACTTATCAATATAATAACGATTTTCCTCGGCGTAGTCGTGGGAACGAAAGCCTTTGCGCCTATATTCTTGAACGTCTCCACCCTCGGAATAATCGTTCTCGGCGTAGTTGCGTTCAGTTTCGGAACGGCGGGCGGCGTATTGCTCGGCAAACTTATGTGCAAACTCACCAAAGGTAAGATTAATCCGCTTATCGGAGCGGCGGGTGTAAGCGCCGTGCCTATGGCGGCGAGAGTGGCGCAGGACGTAGGACGTAAAGAAGACCCGAACAATTATCTTCTCATGCACGCTATGGGACCTAACGTAGCGGGGGTAATCGGGAGCGCGGTAGCTGCCGGCGTACTGCTCGCAATGTTCGGTTAATAGCCGAAATTTACTGAAAACAATTCGGAGGAATTATAAATGGCTAATAAATTATTGATTACGGAAACGATTTTGCGTGACGCGCATCAATCGCAGGCGGCGACCAGAATGCGTACCGACGAAATGTTGCCTATACTCGATAAACTCGATAAAGTAGGGTATTTTTCGGTAGAGTGTTGGGGCGGAGCGACTTACGACTCTTGCTTACGTTTTCTTAACGAAGACCCGTGGGACAGACTCAAAGCTCTTCGCGAAGGTATGCCGAATACGAAACTTCAAATGCTTTTAAGAGGGCAGAACCTTTTAGGGTACAAGCATTACGCCGACGACGTAGTGGATATGTTCGTAAAAAAATCCATAGAAAACGGTATCGATATTATAAGAATATTCGACGCTCTTAACGATATAAGAAACCTCGAACAATCCATTAAATCTACCAAAAAATATAACGGAATAGTGGAAGCGGCGTTGTCATACACGACGAGTCCCGTCCACAATATAGATTATTTCGTAGATTTGGCGGTTAAGCTCGAAAAAATGGGCGCGGATATTATCTGTATTAAGGATATGGCTAATCTTCTTTTGCCTTACGACGCTTATTCTTTGGTTAAGGCAATTAAACAGTCTGTAAATATCCCCGTACATTTGCACACGCATAACACTTCGGGAACGGGCGATATGACTAATATGAAAGCTATCGAAGCGGGAGTGGATATAGTGGATACCGCGTTAAGTCCTTTGGCTAACGGTACGAGTCAACCCGCAACCGAACCCCTCGTGGCTACCCTTAAAGGAACGGAAAGAGATACCGGTCTCGACCTCGAATTATTAAACGAAATTTCCGCTCACTTTAAGAAAGTCGCCGAAAGACTCACGAAAGACGGTTTTCTTAATCCGAAAGTTCTGCGAGTGGACGTAAACGCTCTTATTTATCAGGTACCGGGCGGAATGTTGAGTAAT
>CACXFJ010000109.1 GCA_902766965.1 uncultured Eubacteriales bacterium
ACTTTAACAAAGTATATCTTTCTCAACAAACCATATTACTTGAATAGACTTTATTTACATAAGGATAAAATACCCATTAGGGTGGGTGGGCGGGATATACAAAAACCTATTTGCAGATAAAAACGGAATAGAACGCACGCCTATTCCGCCTTAATCATTATATCCTTAACTCAAAACCAACGGTTTTGAACTTCACTGCCGTTAGGCAACTTCACTATCGCTATGCGATAATTTCACTCCGCCTACGGCGGAACTTCACTTTGCCGAGCGGTAAACTCGCTCGTCGTAAGCCGAAATTCGTTTAATGTACGTTAGGGCAATTCCCTCCACGCAGTGGAATTTAACACAATATGTCTCCATACGACGGATACGGCCAATCTTCTTTCGCCACGCGTTTTTCCAAAGAGTCTACGACTGCACGCAATTTTTCCATTGCGGGAATAACTTTATCTCTGTACCCGTTAGCAGCGGCTTCGCCCGTGCCCAGACAGTTCACGTCTTCCATTGCGAAAGTAAGGCGTTTGAGGTCGGCAACGGCGGCTTTATACATATTGCATACGGTAGTTATTTCTTCGTCGAATATAGTGTAGTCTGCGTCCTTGCCGTCGGCGTATTTTCTTAAATCGTTGGCGGCGGCGGTTAGTTTGTTTATATACTTTCTTACGCTCGGAATTATGCTCCCCTGCGCCATGTCCGCCATTGTGCGAGCTTCGATACGTATAATCTTACAATAGTTTTCGTAAAGAATTTCCTTTCTCGACGTTATTTCCGCTACGGTAAGAACTTTGTGTCTTTCAAAAAGTTCTATGTTGCGTTCATCGTCGAATCTTTCGATGGCTTCGGGAGTGGAACGCAAGTTTAGGAGTCCCCTTATTGCGGCTTCGGATACCCATTCCGCGGAATAGTTGTTCCCGTTAAAGATTATTCTCTTATGCTTTTTCATCGTCTCTTTAACGAGATTTATTACCCCTTTCGTTATATCGTCCTGCTTTTCGAGATAGTCGGCGAAGTCTTTGAGAGCGTCCGCGACTATGGTATTAAGCACCGTGTTTATACCCGCTATCGAGAAAGTGGAGCCGGGCATACGGAATTCGAATTTATTCCCCGTGAAGGCGAAAGGCGAAGTTCTGTTCCTGTCGGTAGAGTCCTTAGGAAGTTTCGGCAAAACGTGCACCCCTATTTCCACGTTGCATTTCGCTCTCTTACTGTAAGTTCTGTCCTCTTCGATAGCCGAAAGGATACCGGTGATTTCATCGCCCAAAAACATACTTATTATTGCCGGAGGAGCTTCGTTCGCCCCCAAACGGTGGTCGTTGCCGGCGCTCGCGACGGAAAGTCGAAGTAAGTCCTGATGTAAATCGACAGCCTTAATGACCGCCGCAATAAAGAGTAAAAACTGCGCGTTGTCGTAAGGGCTTACGCCCGGTTCGAGAAGATTTTTACCCGTGTCGGTGGAGAGAGACCAATTGTTATGTTTTCCGCTGCCGTTTACTCCTGCGAAAGGTTTTTCGTGAAGAAGACAAACAAACCCGTGACGCTCCGCCACTTTTTTCATCATCTCCATAGTAAGTTGGTTATGGTCGGTGGCTATCGTAGTAGCGCAGAACACGGGAGCGAGTTCGTGCTGACAGGGAGCTACTTCGTTGTGCTTGGTCTTTGCGAAAACGCCCAACTTCCACAGCTCTTCGTCGAGGTCTTTCATATAGTTTACTACTCTGGTGTTTATCGCTCCGTAGTAGTGGTCTTCCAGTTCCTGCCCCTTAGGAGGTTTCGCGCCGAAAAGGGTTCTGCCCGTAAAAATAAGGTCGGGACGAGCGGCGAATTTATCTTTGTCTATCAAAAAATATTCCTGCTCGGGTCCTGCCGTCGTGATTACCTTTTTTACGTCGGTGTGATTAAAAAGTTTAAGTATACGCATAGCCTGCGTATTTATTGCTTCCACGCTTCTAAGTAGCGGCGTTTTTTTATCGAGGGCTTGCCCGTTATAACTGCAAAAAGCGGTGGGGATACAGAGTATACCGTCTTTAATAAAAGCGTAACTCGTCGGGTCCCACGCCGTGTACCCTCTCGCTTCGAACGTTGCTCTCAAACCGCCCGACGGAAAACTCGAAGCGTCCGATTCGCCTTTTATAAGTTCTTTCCCCGAAAACTCCATCGTGATTTCGCCGTCTTTACCGGGGGTAATGAAACTGTCGTGTTTTTCGGCGGTTATTCCCGTCAACGGTTGGAACCAGTGCGTAAAGTGCGTCACGCCGTGTTCTATCGCCCATTCTTTCATGGCTTTGGCGACGACGTTGGCTACGTCCAAAGGAAGACTTTCGTCTTCGTCGATACATTTTCGTAACGCTTTATAGGTCTCTTTCGGTAATCTTTCTTTCATCACCTTGTCGTTAAAGACAAGGCTGCCGAAAATTTCGGTGGTTTTCATAGTTTCTCCGCAGTAAATTTACGCAAATCGTTTACGCTGTCCAAAACGTAATCGGGTTTTACGTCCGACTTAAAAAGCATGTCGGTGGTGGTCTCTCCGGTGAGGACAAGCACGCTCGTCATACCGTTGTTTTTGCCGAACTTTATATCGGTGTAAAGTCTGTCGCCCACGAAAGCGCATTCGCTCGCGTCGGCGTTGCAGTGGTCGAAAACGAATTCCGCCATGGGGGAACAAGGCTTGCCGACAATAACGTCGGGGCGGTGACCATTGGTCGCGTAAATACAGTCCATAAAAGCCCCCGCGTCGGGCATATCCCCTTTATCCGACGGACAAACGTAGTCGGGGTGGGTGGCGATATAAATTTTTCCGGCGGTTATTAAATTGGTCGCGTGAAAAAGTTTTTCGTAAGTAAGTTCGGTGTCGAACGCAAGGACTAATATGTCGGTGTCTTCGTCTATTTCCTTCACTTCTATTCCGTAGTCCTTAAATTCCTGTTTAAGACACTCCGTACCCATAATGTAAGCCGATTTGTAGGGTAAGTGTCTGTTTATGTACTGCGCGGTAGCCATACCGCTGGTTATTATCTGTTCTATCTTCGCGTCGTAACCCATTCTGTGTATCTTTTCGAGATAGTCGTATTTGGAACGGGAAGAATTGTTCGTCACGAAATACACTTTTCTGCCGTGGTCGGTAAGAAAACGCAACGTTTCCATCGCGCCTTCGAGGGGTTCTTCCCCCATGTTGAGAGTGCCGTCCATGTCGAACAAAAATACTTTAATCTTGCTTAAATCAACCATATTCGATAATTCCTTCGTAAATTCCTCTGTTATTTATTTCCGCAAACAGCAAATTATTTTTATCCGCCGCCTGTCCGAATCTTTCAAAAAGTCTGCATAATCCCGATTTGCTCTTATACGGAGCGACGAAACCGAGTATCTTTTTCAGGTCCTCGTCGGTAAAAATAAGGTCGCCTTTATCGTAAGACGGCATAGCCTCGACGCTCACGTCCGCCACCTTGTTTTCCGTCGCTATTAGCATATCACGGAAATTCCATTTTGTAAACAAAATTAAGGTTCTGTGCAAAAAACAACCGCATTCGGCGTAATCGGCGGTTTTTCCTCCCCCCGACTCGGCAAAAGCGGTGGATATAAGCCTGTTTATATTGTATTCGGAAAGTATTTCCGCTATCTCTTTACTTAAATTTATCGCGGTCTTAACGAACTCTCTTCTGTCAGCCTTGCCTACGAGAATATCTCTGCTCTTTTCCGAAATCCGCAACAATACGTTGTCGGAAAAAGGGTTTTCTTTCCCTTTGTAATAAACCGCCGCCCCCTCCGCCGCAAGGCACAAAAGCGTAACGTAACTTTCTCTCACCGCGTCCGTATTGCCCGAAACGTACTTCTCTTCGTCGAAATACAAAAACTCGGGATACTTCTCTCCCTTAATAAACATATCGGGAAAAACTTCGGTAACGTAAGAAACGAACCGTCCTTTACAGTTTTTTCTTACGGTAAAGTAGGATTTCTTCCCCATCGCCACGCAAAAATATTCCCGTCCGTCGTACTTGTCTAATGGGGTAACTATCGCGTTGTAGTCGTCGTCGGCAGTCAGCAATTTGGCAAGGTCGTATGCCGAAGACAGGTCGTCGCACACAATCTCCACGCTGCCCGACGGATAAAAGTTTTTTAACGTACTCAAAAATTTTTCCTTGCCCGTGTTAAAATAAACGTTTGTTCTCGTCCTCATATCGTCCTCCGTTATTAAACAGTATTTTAACCTTTCTTTCTGCGTTTAATTCTGCCGATAATAATATATTTTGACGAAATAAATATACTATTGATATGAAAAAACTTCCCCGTTCGTTTTTACTTAAACTTCTCGCCGTCACGATAGCCTTATTTATCGTCTTTAATTTTAGCCTGCTCGGCGACGTTTTCGGGAAAATTATCGACGTGTTGCAACCGGTTTTTATAGGAATAGTTCTCGCCCTTATTCTGAACGTTCCTATGGAGTTTTTGGAAAACAAGGTTCTTAAAAAAATTAAAAAAGCCAAAATAAAACGCTTTCTGTCTCTCGGATTGTCTCTTATCCTTTTCGCCGGGATATTCGCCCTTATATTCGGACTTGCCGTACCGTCCGCCGTCGAAAGCATAAAGAGTATCTACGCAAATCTCGACGGAAACTATTGGGACAAAGTCGCCGCGGACAGCAAGGTAATGGGTTTTATCATAAAACAAGTCAAAGTCCTTTACGAAAACTTCGTCGCGAAACTTAACGACTATATGCCGAAAATGCTCGCTATCGCCACCGACGTAATAAAGGTTGTGGCAAATATCGTCCTCGGAGCCGGGATAGCGATAATGATTTTATCGAACAAGCACGGACTGAAAGTTCAGATTAAAAAATTCCTTTACGGGGTATGTAAAAACAAGGAAAAAATAAAACGTTTCGCCGCGGTCACGGACATTGCTTTGACTAAGTTTTCCCGTTACTTGGGCGGACAGGTCATAGAAGCGGTAATTTTGGGGATAGTGTGCTACGTCCTGATGATAATAATAAAACTTCCTTACGCCGCCCTCATATCCCTCGTAATAGGTTTCGTAAACCTTATTCCCATTATAGGCGCGTACGTCGGCGGAGCTTTGGGGGCTATCCTTATTTTCTCCGTCAGTCCCGCCAAGGCACTTATCTTTATTGTGTTCGTAATTATCTTGCAACAGGTCGAAGCCTTCACCACCTACCCCGTAATCGTCGGCAAATACGTAGGACTAAGCGGCTTTTGGATAATGGTATCTATAGTAGTGTGGGGCGGACTGTTCGGCTTTTGGGGAGTGTTTTTGGGGGTTCCTCTCACGGCGTTTTTACACGACTATCTGAAAATGCTGCTGTCGCCGAAAGACACGGAAATTATGCTTCTACCCGGAAAAACCGACTGCTCGTAACGTAGAATAAAATTTTCCGCCCGTATTGCCGCTTGCTCCCGTCAAAACTATTCTTTTCATATCGACCTCCAACGTCGTATTTTGTTTACGCTTTAAGTCTAAAAAAGAATTTTGACACCGTTATGAATAATTTATGACAATTTTATGACGAAACTTAAACGCATAGATTTTGACTTATATTGAAATCGTGCTATCATTTTATATAAGTTTTGCGTATCCTTAACGGTAGTACTCTAATGCACTTTTGGTGGTTTAGCAACTCGGGTACGCACAAACTAAGGGTGCCGCTTAATTGCGACGCCCTTTATCTTCATATAATATCAGCCTTTATTATTATTGTTTTGACTTTTCCTAACAATTATGGTATCCTATGAGTGCTAAATCCATCTAAATAACATTACTTTCAAGTGTCGACACATACTATCTTGGTAGTGGTATGCGTCTTTATTCATAAGTCGACATTTGTTCCTTTTGGATGGGTTTAGCAGCTTAGATGCATATGCTACGGGTGTTGCATCTCGGTGCGACACCCTTATTTTTTGTAAGGGTTGTTGCGAGATGGGACAAAAAAGCTGCTGTTTTATCGGTCACAGAAAAATAAACGAGTCGGAATTTCTCAAAAAGAAACTTTTTGTAGTCATAGAAAGTCTTATAAAAAACGGCGTTACGATATTTTTGTTCGGCTCGCGGAGCGAGTTCGATTCTCTCTGTCACGACATCGTAACGGAATTAAAAGAAAAATATCCCGAAATTATCCGCATTGCGTACGATACGAAGAGCGAAAGTTCTACGCTTGAAGAAAACCGAATAGAATCGGAAAAATTATATTCAAAACTCCTTAACCGCGAAATACGCTTGTCGGGATACGAACGAGTAATCAAACCCGACGAAATGTGGGAAACAGGCAAAGCAAGCTATATCGAACGCAACCAAATAATGATAGATAACAGCGATTATTGCGTATTTTATTACGACGAAAATTATACGCCCGAACGCCGCCTTATATCTCGCAAAAATATTAGCGGACTTTGGACGAGTAACAAAAGCGGCACCGCATTATCTTATAAATATGCCGAACGAAACGGGAAAAAGATTATAAACGTATTTATATAAAAATTCATTTTCCTCAAATATAAAGTTAAACAAACAGCTCGGTTCGGGAATGCGAAAAATTTTGACGGTGTATCCGCAAAGTATATTCCACATTTCGGAACACTTTATCGACGTTAAATTCAATTACGACGAAAACGCTATGTCCATATTGCAAGAGAACTCGGCAAATGCAGATGGCGGGATAAATGGCGGTGTAAATGGCGGTGTAAATGGCGGTGTAGAATTTTCCGAAACAGAGTTAAACATCCTTGCATGTTTAACAAAAAATAATGAGTTAAACGCAGGGGAAATCGCTAAACAACTCGGAATAGGCAAAAGGACAGTAGAAAGAGTTATTAAATCTTTAAAAATGCAAGGCATAATCGAACGTATAGGCTCAGATAAAACAGGTCATTGGGAAATAATAGATTACAATAAATTGCCGTTTTAGTAATACACACATAAAGAGCCGTTCCCACTCAAAAAGCATAGAGTGAACCGAACGGCTCTTATATAATTTTATCAAGTTTCTTAATCAAAAAGTTTCCGTTCCGACAAATAATTCTTAATTTATTTAATCAGAATGGTTTTTATTTCGTGCGGCGAGAAAGTAAAGTTTTCGGTAGCCGCTTTGCGGTTATTTTCTTCCAAATCGGAGACGAGTATTTCTTTATAAGGAATATTTATTTTCATTGCGGTATCTACCGTTTTACCGAACCTTTCGTAGGCTCTGACTATCGTATATTCGCCGTCGAAACTTCTCTTTATCGTCTCTATAATCACGTCGTCGCAGTCGAAAGTAGCGACGGGAGATATATCTATCTTTTTATCTACCACGACGAGCGGATAATTGAAGTTATAACCTTCCTTTACCGTTTCTTTTTCGTCGGCGTACAGTCCGAACGCGTAAGAAAACTTGTGCGTACCCATATCGCAATTCGGGTCGGGGTATTTCGGCGAGCGGAGTAAATTAAGGCTTACCGCGTTTTCCTTAATTCTGTACCCGTACTTGCAGTCGGATATTACGGCGAAAACTCCGTCTTTATTCTTCACCGAAACGTACTTATGCGCGCACACTTCGAACTGCTCTTTCTCTATCGAAGTTTCGTTTTTCGCGCTGCGTTCTATCGAGCCGAACTGTATGTCGCATTCCGCCTTGTCCGCGTATATCGACGGATAAAATAAGGCTCTCAACATTTTATTCTTTTCCGCCCAGTTTATCTCGTTATCTACCCTGACGGTCTTGCCGGAAGACACGCTCACGAACTGTTTTATAACGGACTTACCGTAGCGATAAGTAATTTCCGCAACGGCTCTGCCGCCGTCGATAAAGGTCTTTACGGTATCCGATTTTAAGTTTTCGGGATACTTAACGTAATCTTTGTCTATATCCCACGCGTTGTAATAAAGTTTCTTGTCCTTATATATCGTAAGTAAATTTAGTCTGCCTTGCGACAGCTCTTTGTCTGTGATTTTGTCGTAGTAAGAGACTATTTCGCCGTCCGAGCCGAAAGTCAATATTATACTTTCGTTTTCCAAAAAGTTCTTGCCGACTTTGACGGTAGGAGCGGATTTTTCGATAGGTTTAGCCGAATACCCTACACCGTCGAAAAGGTAGCTTTCGCCGTTTACGTTTATATATTCTCTTCTTGAAAACGGAGAGGGATTTATTGCGGACACGCCGTCGCCACCGCTTAATGAAGCTATAATTTCGTCGCTTTTTTCTCTCGCCTTTTTCGCTACTTCCGTAAGGTCTTCCCGACTTTCTTTATGCACTCTTTCTATGCTCGAACCGGGCAGCACGTCGTGGAACTGCGAGAAAAGAAGCCGTTTCCACAACCTATCAAGGTCGGCGTTTTTACCGGCTACCGCGCACAGCCATTCGGTAAGATGAAGTTCTCTCTCGGCAAGACGGTTAAGGCGTTTGTTCTCGCTCTGCGAAGTGTACGTTCCCTGATGTTTTTCAAGGTACAGTTCTCCCGAATACTCGGGCAAGTTTTCGCGCTTCGCAAGCTCGTCGAAAAATTCGTCCGTGCCCTGCATTTTCGTTTTCGCCGTGCCGTAAAGATTTTTACACCGCTCGGCGATTTTTACGTGACCTTCGCCGGGTCCGCCGCCGCCGTCGCCCACGCCGTAAATTATTAAGGCTTCTTTCGTTTCTTTCTGAATATTTTCCTTTCGGACTTTTCGATAGCGAGGGGCGTGCCGTCGTTACAGTACGTCCCTTCGGGCGAAACGTGACTTAATACCTTGCTCCCGTCGGGGGCTACCCAATAGAAACTCTGATAAGGAAACTTGTTCTTATTCCACGTTATTTTTATAGTGGCGAAATTGTCCTTTCCTACGCCCTTTATTATCTGCGGAAGCGTCGCCGGAAAACCGAACGCGTCGGGCAACCACACCGTGTCGGAAGTTTTGCCGAAGTTATCTAAAAAGAACTTATCTCCGTAACAAAATTGTCTTATAAGGCTTTCTCCCGACGGCATATTGCAATCGCTTTCCACCCACATTCCCCCTTGCAGGGATATGCTCCCGTCGGCGACGCGTTTTTTTATTTTTTCAAACAACGCAGGGTGACTTTCCTTAACCCATTCGAACATTTGCGCCTGCGACGCTCCGAATACGTATCCGTCGTTTTTTTCTATCGTCGATATCGCGTTGGTGAAAGTTCTTACCGCCTTTCTTTTGCTTTCCCGTTCGGGCCACAGCCACGCAAGGTCGAGATGAGCGTGACCGATAAGGGTGTAGGTTACGCTATCGTAATCCTGCTTCTTTTCGTAATACTTTTTAAGAATATCTTCGGCGGCGGACAAATTGCCTTTCGAGAACTCGTCGTAACTGTCGCAAAGGATATTTTTTATTTCTTTCTGCAACTTATCGTCGATACGACGGTTTTTATCGGCGGTACAGAGAAGTAAAGCTATCGTGACGTAATCGTAATAATACTTGCTTATATCGTCGTGAACTTTCGCTATATAGGCGTATTTTAAGGTCGCGCCGTTAATGAACTTTCCGTTATAACCGTTGTAGCCGCAGTCGATTAAGGCGTCCACCTGCCCGTCGGGCTTTACTATTTCAAGAACTCTCTTGCCTGCGGTAGGCGGTTGCAATACGTCGCTTACCGAGAGTATAGGGGTTATTATATCTACGGTTTCGTCGCCGTCGTAGGCTAAACCTTCGCCGCCTATATTCATAATTACCGCGTTGTGTCCGCTTGCGTACTCCGCAGGAACCTGACCTCTGACGTGAAACCAACAGGCTCCGAACTTTTCTTCCGCCCAACAAAATCCCTCTTTAACGGGTTTTTCTTCGTACTTATACAAATCGGATTTTTTTATAGGCTCGTCGCTCGTCACCGCCGTCACGGTAAGGGGAGCTATCTTTTCGTAAACCTTTTCCTTGATTTTTAACACTCGTCTTAAAATTATAGGGTGTTTTGCCATTCCCGCGACAAGGTTTTTTATTATCTCTATCATACCGCTCCCTCCTTTTGCGTAGCTTCTTTGCCGGCGAGGTTTCCGTCCGACATTATTTTACGTAATATAGTTTCGTCTATCGCTTTATTCCCGGCGAACAATTCGTCCAACCCGGCGAGTACCGTCCCGTAATACGCGTCGCCCGCGCCCGTGGTATCAACCACCTTTTCGGCGGGAGTAGCTTCGCAACGGACGTATCCCATCCCTTTCTTATACGCCGCGCTTCCCTTCTTGCCGCAGGTGACGAAAATATATTCCTTAGGGCAAAAGGCTTTTATCCCCTCTTTCACGGAATCTTTCCCCGTAAGCTCTTTAAGTTCGTCGTCGGAAAACTTGACTATATCGGCGGCTCTAAGGAAGGGCAAAAAAACTTCGTTCCTTTCTTCTTTGCTTTCAAAAAGGTCGTCGCGAAAATTTGCGTCCACCGACAACCTTATTTTTCTTCTTTTACATTCGCTCACTACGTATTCGGCGAAGTCGCGCCCTTCTTTCGTGTTCAGCATTAAGGTACCTAAATGAACGATATTAAGACCCGTAAAGTCGAAATTCACGTCGTCCGCCGTCAGATTATAATCCGCCGCGTCGTCGCGTAGGAACTTAAAATTCCTTTCCCCGTCGGTAAGCGTAACCATAGCCACGGTGGTTTTTCTACGTTTATCGGTCGATAAAAAAAGGTTTTCGGGAAGGTATTTCGCCCCTTCTTTTTTAATAAATTCGCCGTCTTTATCCTCTCCGACTTTGCCGAAAAACGCCGTTTTATTGCCGTGCCTGTATGCGTTGACCGCCACGTTGAAGGGCGCGCCGCCCACGTGAGAAATTTCCCCGTCCGATTTTACTATCCTGTCAATCAGTATCTCGCCTACCGATAAAATCATCGCTCCCTCCGTTTAATTACTTTGTTTACTCGGCAGACATTCGATAAATTCCGCTTTCTCGTCCGCCGTCAGCGAGAACCTCCCTTCCGCCGCGTACGGCAGGAAAAAGTAGTCGCCTTTCTTTATGGTTTTTTCGTAATTATCGCCGCTGATTTTCCCTTGTCCGTCGGTGCATATCCAAACCGACGGCGCGAAATCGGGAGTGTATTTGCCGCCGTTCCTTAACGTGATTCTGTTCTCGGAAAAACACGGCGTAATCGAATAGTCTATGAGTATTTCTTTTTTTATTTTTCCGTTGTCGAAAACGGTTTTCGGTTTTACAGCCGCCCCGTCGAGAGCCTTTTTACCGACGAGAGAATAGTCGAAACAGTCGAGAGCGGTACTCTTGTCGAGACCTATGTATTCTTCGTTTTCGCTTATGTGGTAGTCGCCGCACCAACGCTCCGGCTGAATGGTGAAGTCGGTCGGCTCCTGCACTTCGAGTATGGTACACCCCGCCCCTATCGCGTGGATAAGTCCGGCGTTTATTATATAGACGTCGCCTGTTTTCGCGTCGACGCCGGCAAGGATACTTTCCATAACGTTGCGTTCCTTTTCCGAACGGTCCTCAAGCTCCGACAGCTCATCTTTCGTCGTCGGTCGGTTAAAGCCGAAGTAGATTTTCGCGTTCGGACGGGTGGCGAGGACGAGCCAGGCTTCCGTCTTGCCGTATTCCGAATTGAAATGCTTTTTTGCAAACTCTTTCGTCGGATGCACCTGCATGGGAAGTCGTATCGCGCTGTCGAGATACTTGACGAGACAATCGTATTTCCGTCCGCCCAAAACTTCCTGCGGATATTCCTTAATTACGTCGTCGAAAAAGGCGTTCGTGCCTTTAACGACGGCTACTCCGTCGCGTTCGCCGAAGTATTTAGGGTTTATTGCCTTAACTTTACTCGCTATCCATTCCTCGGGAAAAAATCCGTCCTCTTCTTCCTCTCTCCCCTGTAAAAGAGAAATCCCTTTGCCCCCTAAGTACACTCTGTATACTCGGTTGTCTTCAAAAAAAATCGGTTCCTTAACTACTTCTATTAAATTTTTCATATTTTATACCCCGATACCGTTGGTCTTATTATTTCTCTGCCCTTGCTCCGTAAATAAAAATTCGTCCTTAAATTCACTACCCTGTCCTGCAAACCGAACTTTTCTATCAGTTTTTCCGTGTCGGAAAACTCGCCCACTCGCTCCGCTCTGTGTCCGTCGCTGTCGGCAATGAACTGTACTCCCGTGCCGAGCATGGCGTCGAGCATCTTTTCGCACTGCGGCAAGTGTTTTGAGTTAAGTTCTATATACGTTCCCAAATCGGCGCAGGCTTTCGCCACTTCTTTCGCGTCGAGAGGCGTGTGGTCTCCGATGTGCGCCAGAATATCTACGGGATACTTTTCGAGCATCTTAATGTGCGCGCGGGTGTTCCTTTCTATAAGTTCCCGCGACGGCTTGTCCGAATTGCCGTGCAAGAGCGCAGGCAACCAAAACTCCCTGAAGGCTTTTCCCGACGGTATTCTTATCGGAAAATGGAACCCGACTATATGTATATCGAATTCCTCCATTCTTTCGACAGGCATGTCGATAAGCCCGTCCGCGTCGATAATGGTATTCTCTATCCCGAAAAGTATGTTTATGTCGGGGTGCTTTTTCCGCGCTTCTTCCACTTCGAGAAAACACTTCCGAAAATCCTTTTCTTTCATAATGACGCAACCCAAACCGTGATCGGTGATAGCCACGTCGAGAAAACCTCTCGCTTTCGCCGCAAGAACGTTCTCTTCCACCGTGCTATGTCCGTCGCTGTTTTTCGTGTGCGTGTGATAATCGCCGTAAAATTGCATTTTAACTTGTTTCCCTATTAAAATTATACGATAATTTTATCAAATCGAAAAACCCGTGTCAATACCGTTTCCTTTGCGAGCGATTAATGTTCTTTTTTTCCCTCTTAAACGCGGTAAATCCGCTACCGCCGAACCGCTACGCAAAACTGTACCGATATATCGGATACGACGTGAAAAGAACGTCGAAAACTGCGGCGAGTATTATTTTGAATTTTTTACTTTTCTTTGTCATAGCAAAGAGCCGTCCGCATTGACTGCGGACGGCTCGTTGTTATTAGTTTATCTTATTTCTTCTTAGTGAACAACTCTTTGATTTTTGCTCCGAGATTTTTGAAGAAGTTGCCGATTGCCGTAAAGCCTTTCTTCAATATAGCACCCAAGTCTGCAAAGGTCTTTTTCTTCACGGCAAACCAGAAAATTGCAAATCCGCCGATTTCTGCAAGTAGCAACGTTCCTATTACGATACCCGCAATCGCGCCGCCCGAAAGTCCTTTGGCTTTTTCGGGGGCGGGATTTATTTCCGCTTCACCGTTTCCGCCCGTACTGCCGCCGCCCGAAGGCTTATCGTCATACACTGCTGTAAGAGTTGTTTCACCGTTTACGGTAAAGGTATAACTCTTGTTTGTGCTTACGATTTTTCCGCTTGCGTCCTTCCAGCCTTTGAATACTTTGCCTTCCGCAGGCTCATTTGCCGTTACGGTTACGCTTTCGCCTTGCGTATATACTCCCGCACCAGTTCCGCCATCGACTTTGATTTCAACCGACGGAAGGGCGTCAACATTTCTGAAATGCGCCTTAATTTCTATATCTTGTGCAGGCATTATAAAGGTTGTTTGTTTGCTTGTCGCGCTTGCAAACTCAATATTTACGCCCGCCGTTTCGCAAGTCCATTTGTCAAATACTTTGCCCGGCTTTGCAGGGTTTGCCGTTATGGTTACGGTTGTGCCTTCTCTTACAGGTGATTTGTCTTTCGTGCCGTCCACAACATAGATTTCATACTTAATATACGTCAAATAGGTTGCCTTAAAGGTCACGTTCTCGGCAGGCATTAAGAGCTTGATTTCCGTTTTGGTCAAATCCATACCCGTGGTGTCAAGCCCCGTAACTTCCCACTTGTCGAAGTACATATCGGTTGCAGGCGCGTTTGCCTTTACGGTGACTTCCGCTTGATATTTTGCCATTTCGGGAGTTGCCGTTCCGTTCGTGACGGTAATTCTGTAAATAACGTCTTTGTACGTTGCTTGCATTGTCACGTTGCTTGCTGGCATTTCGAAAGTAACCGTCGATTTTGCCAAATCTTCGTCGGACAAGGTAATTCCCGTAACAACCCACTTATCGAACTCTTTTCCCGTTGCAGGAGCTTTTGCCGTTACCGTGACTTTCTCTTGATATTTTGCCGTAGGTACGCTCGATGTTCCGTCTGTCACCGTTATGTTGTAATCAATATCCTTAAACAAAGCGGTCAATTTAACGTCCTTTTCGGGCATCGTGAAAGTGATTTCCTGTTTCGTTACGTCCTCCGTAGGAATGGTAACGCCTTCATAAACCCATTTGATAAACGACTTGCCCGTAGGTATCGTAACCGTGACGGTAACGCTTGTTCCGCTTTTGTGTTTGGTAACGTTAGTGTTTGCGTCAACAACAGTAACAGTATTAAGTCTTACGTGAACGGCAACAGAATTGCTTGCTGCGGTGGTAGGGGTTGCTTTATAACGAACGTAATACGTTCCTTCGGCAAGTCCCGCCGTTTCGCCGTCCCCGCAAGGTTTGGGCGAGGTGAACTCCTTATCGGTGGAATATTCCATATCGGCGGTCGTTCCCGTAATTGTGCCGTCCTTTGCGCCGTCAGCCGACGGAGCAATGCCCGTGAGTCCCGTAGGCTCTCCCGTCGTGCGTTTTACAATGGTAAAGTTCTTCGTAACGGTATTTTTGATTG
>CACXFJ010000110.1 GCA_902766965.1 uncultured Eubacteriales bacterium
AACAACATAACTATTACCGCGTCTACGAACCTCAGCGAAGAAGATATAGACAAGGCAGTCAAGGAAGCGGAAAAGTATGCGGAAGAAGATAAGAAGCGTAAAGAGCTTATCGATATGAAGAATAACGCCGAACAGCTTATCCTTGCCATCGACAAAACTTTGAGAGAATCGGGCGACAAATTGAGCGACGAAGACAAAGCCACTCTCGAAGACGCGAACAAGACGGCAAGAGAGAAGCTCGACAAAGCGGAAACGGTAGAAGACATCAAAGCTCTTACCGAAGAACTCAGTAAAGAAACCAATCCTATCTTTACTAAATTGTATCAACAGGCTCAAGCCGAAAACGCGGCTAACGGAGCCAACGGAAACGCGGGTAACGATGACGGATCTTCCATAAACATCGATCCCGACGACATTAAATAATTATGGCAAACAAAGATTATTACCAGGTATTGGGAATATCCAAACAGGCGAGTGCGGACGAAATAAAGTCCGCATATCGTCAAATGGCGAAAAAATATCACCCCGACGTATTCGCTACGGCGGACGAAGCCGCAAAGAAAAACGCAGAAGAAAAGTTCAAAGAAATTCAACACGCTTACGACGTATTGAGCGATCCGCAAAAGAAAGCGGCGTACGACCAGTACGGAAGCGAGGACGGACCTACGATGGGCGACGGAAGCGGTTTCGGCGGATTCGGCGGTTTCGGCGGATTCAACGGCAGCGATATTTTCAGCGATATATTTTCAGCGTTTACGGGCGGAAGCGGCAGGAGCGGAAGTTCACGTAACAACCGCGACCGTGACGGCGACGATATAGAATACACGTTACGTCTTACCTTTATGGAAGCCGTATTCGGAGCGAAAGATAAAGAAATCAACTTTACCAGAATAGAAAAATGCGCTACGTGCGGCGGAACCGGAGCTAAGGACGCAAGCAGCATAAAAGTTTGTTCCAAGTGTAACGGAAGCGGCGTAATCAATATTCAACAGCGTACACCGTTCGGCGTAATGCAATCGCAAAGAATATGCGACGAATGCGGCGGCAGAGGAAAAATCATCACAGATAAGTGCAAAGACTGCGGCGGCAAAGGCAGAGTCCGTAAGCAATGTACGAAGAAAGTCACCATTCCCGCCGGCGTCGACAACGGACAAATGCTTACCGTAAGGGGCGAAGGATGCTCCGCCGTAGGCAAAGGCGCGAACGGAAATCTTATCCTTATATTCAAGATAGACGAACATCCCTTGTTTAAGCGCGACGGAGTAAACGTAAGTTTGGAAGTACCCATTACCGTAAGTCAGGCTATTCTCGGCGATACGATAAAAATACCTACGCTTGACGGCAAAACTACCGATCTCGACGTGTCTGCGGGTACGCAAAGCGGTACGGTCAAAAGGATTAGGGGCAAGGGTATCAAGTATTTAAGAAAGGATATTTACGGCGATATGTTCGTAAAACTAATCGTCGATATTCCGAAAGACTTGACGTTACGTCAGAAAGCGGCGTTGAAAGACATGAACGAAACGCTCGCAAAAGCTAAATACGAGCAAGTAGAAAAATACAATAAATTGATAAAAGGTTTATAAAATTAAATGAAATGGTATGAAATAATCGTCAATACCACTACAGAAGGCACCGAGCTTATAGCCGACGCCTTTTTTAGCATTGGTTGTACCGGCGGTGTAAAAATTGTAGACAAAAGCGACGTAATCGACGTTATAAAAAATCAAAAAATGTGGGATTACATAGACGAAGCCGTGCTTAACAGCGCGGACACGGCAAAAGTAAGCGGATACGTTAGTTTCGACGAAAAGGATAAAAAAATAGAAGAATTAACGGAAATATTAAAAAACGAAAACGTTCCGTTCGGAGAAATCAATACTGCCGTTATAGACGACGAAAGCTGGGTGGAAACCTGGAAAAAGTATTATCGCCCCATAGACGCGGGCAGATACGTAATCGTTCCGAAATGGATAAACTATAACGAAGACGGCAAAATCAAAGTCCTGATGGACCCCGGTATGGCTTTCGGTACGGGCGAACACGAATCGACTAAAATGTGCCTTATGCTTATGAGCGGAAACGATTTTACGGGTAAGTCCGTAATCGACGTCGGAACGGGCAGCGGTATTCTCGGTATAGCGGCAATAAAAAGCGGAGCGAAGAGCTGTTATATGTGCGATATAGACAGCATAGCAGTGAAAGCGGCGAAAGAAAACGCCGAACTCAACGGAGTTCTTGACAAAGTTGAAATAGAACTTGCCGATTTGTTGCAAAAGGATATGACCGCCGATATAGTGCTTGCTAACCTTACCGCAGGAATACTCGTAAGACTGTCGGACGGGCTGAATAAACACGTTCACAGCGGCAGTAAGCTCATTTGTTCCGGCATAATACACGAAAGGAAGCAGGAAGTAATCGACGCTTTTGTTAAAAGCGGTTTCAAACTCGATAAAGAACTTATTATGGGCGAATGGGACGCTCTCGAATTTTTATGGACTTAAAACGATTTTTCAGCGACTGCGTGGATTGGGATAAAAGAACCGCCGTCCTCAGAGACGAAGAGTTTTATCACGCGGTGAAAGTAACGAGGCATAAAGTAGGATACAAGCTCGTAATTTGCAACGGCGACGACTTCGACTACAACTGCGAAGTCACCGAAATAACGAAAGACGCTTTATATGCGCGAATCGAAAGCAGAACGGAAAACAAAACGGAATTAAAAAATCCCGTCGTTTTGTACGTAGGCGTAAACAAAGAAATAGATACCGTGGTTCAGAAAGCCGTAGAAATGGGCGTAAGAAAAATAGTTCCGTTTACTTCGGCTCACAGCAACGTGGACAAAATCAATATTGACAGACTAAACAAAATCGTAGTGGAAAGCTCTAAACAATGCGGCAGAAATCGTCTTGCGGAAATTTGTCCTTTGGTCACCTATAAAGAAGCGTTATATGTAGCTAAAGATACAAATATCCTTTTGTATTACGAGTATGAAAGAAACAATAAAACCTGTGACGTCTCGATAGACGACAGAGAAATAAGCGTGTTTATAGGAAGCGAAGGCGGTTTTTCGTCAGACGAAGTAGCTTACGCGAAAGAAGCGGGGGCAAAACTTCTTACTCTCGGCGACAGGATTCTTCGCGTATCCACGGCGGTGGTATCCGCCCTTACTTTGGTAATCGAACGACGAGGAGAAATTTAATATGAAAGCCGTCGTCTTTAATTTAGGGTGTAAAGTCAATCAATACGAAAGCGATAAGATAGCCGAAGAATTGGCTAAAATAGGGTACGAAGTAAGCGAGGAATTGGTTTTTGCCGATGTTTACGTACTCAATACCTGCGCCGTCACGGCGGAAGCCGAGCGTAAGTCAAGACAGGCGGTAGCGAGGTGCCGCGCGTTAAATAACGCCGCAAAGGTTTTCGTATGCGGTTGCGCTTCGCAAAAATCAGCTACTTTGTTTGAAAAAGATAACGTATATTACGTAGCAGGAGCTACGAATAAACAGAGTATATTAAATCATTTAGAAGACGAAAGTTTTTCGTCGGACGTTATGGACTTGCCTGATAAGTATGACGACGAAGGAATTTTGTCGTCGGCTAACAGGACGAGAGCTTACGTCAAAATTCAGGACGGGTGCAACAGTTTTTGTTCTTATTGCATTATACCTTATTTAAGGGGCAGAAGCCGTTCGAGAGCAATAGAGGATATCGTAAAGGAAGTATCGGTGTTGTCCGAAAAAACTTCAGAAATAGTCCTTACCGGGATAAATATAATGAGCTACGGTTCTGATATAGGAACTAATCTTACCGAACTGATTAAAGCGTTAAGAGAGTTTGACGTAAGAATAAGGCTTGGCTCTTTTTATGCCGAAGGAATTACGGAAGAACTTCTCGACGCGTTGTTTTCTCTTAAAAAGTTTTGTCCGCATTTTCATCTCTCTCTTCAAAGCGGCGACAAGCGGGTTCTTAAAGATATGAACAGGCATTACACGCCGGAAATTTACGAAGAAAAAATAAATCTTATAAGGCGTTACGACAAGAACGCTTGTATCGCTACCGACGTAATAGTAGGTTTTCCGACGGAAACCGAAGAGAGCCACGAAAATACCGTTGAGTTTATAAAAAAAGTAGGGTTTTCGGATATACACGTTTTTCCGTTTTCTTCGAGAGAGGGGACGAGAGCGGCAAAATTAAAGCAGTTGTCGCCAGAAGTTATTAAAAGGCGCAGAGACGAAATGTTGGCGTTAAAGGAAGAATTGCGGAATAAATACCTTAAAGAAAACGTCGGTGTAAAACAAAACGTTCTTATCGAAGAAAAAATCGACGATTACTATTGCGGATATTCGCAATATTATATTAGAATATACTTAAAGCACGGAGCGGAAAGCGAAATAGCGGAATGTGCTCCGAGCGTATTATATAAAGACGGTTTATTGGAGGAATAACGATGAAAGACTGTATTTTTTGTAAAATAGTAGACGGCGAGATTCCGTCCGACAAAGTTTTCGAAAACGACGACCTTATAATAATTAAAGATTTGAATCCGCAAGCGAAAATTCATTTACTGTTAATTCCGAAGACGCATTACGAAAACATCGAGGAATTGGCGGTCAAGGACCCCGAATTGTTAAAGAGATGTTTTTCGACTCTTGCCGAAGTATCCGACAGCTTGGGACTTAAAGACGGTTACAGAGTAATTACGAACAAAGGGGAGAACGGCTGCCAAAGCGTCAAACATATCCACATTCATCTGTTGGGAGGGGAAAAACTTGCCGAAAAAATGGGCTAAATAAGTTTTCCGATATAAAAAATCGACAATAAAAAACGTATTCTCGCGAATACGTTTTTTAATTTTAATACTTTCTCTTTCTTGCGTTTTCAGCTTTCAGTTTTCTTCTTACGCTGGGTTTTTCGTAAACCTCATGGCGTTTGAGATCGCCGATAATGCCGTCGGTAGAGCATTTTCTTTTCCAACGACGGAATGCGCTGTCTACGGATTCGTTTTCTTTAACGTATACGGTTGCCATATTGATTTTCACCCCCTGCAAAAAGATTTCTATAATATACTATCCTAAAAAAGAGTTTTTGTCAATGTTTTACGCTAATTTTTGTAGAAAAATACAAAATTAGTTTGTCGGTGTCGAAAGTATAAACGCAAAATAAATTTATAAGTGTCGAAAATTGTCGGAATATGGGAATGTAAGGGATATATCGACGAAAATAAATCAGCCTGAAAAATTTGTGTTAGACTTACGATATCAAACAAAGGAGCTAAACATTATGGCAAAACAATACAGCGCGGCAAAGCAATACATTTTACAGGCAAAACACAGACTTATGTATAATACTTATGCGGATTATTTTATGGAACGTAAAGCAAGTTTTTATTTGAACAACAAGAAAATCAGTCGTGAGCAGTACGAAGAAATGTGCAGGAAAATTAAAGAGATAGCGGCGAGCGAAGAGTTCGTTTCCGACACGTTGAATCTGCTCGTACCCGACAGAAAAGAATTTAACAAACTTGACGAATGCAATAAAGTAAAATATATGTTGGAACTCAGCAAAGTTTATACGACTATCAAAAAAACTATTTAATAATAAATAATTTATTTTAAGGAAAACGCGCGTCTTTGTCGAATAATTAAATGTGAGGTAAAGATGGCGCGTTATCCCGAGGATTTTCTCGAAAAAATTAAAAGCAGAACCGATATAGTAGAGCTTATCGGTAATTACGTTCAGGTGCAAAGAAAAGGACGTGATTATTGGGCGTGTTGTCCTTTCCATCACGAGAAGACGCCTTCCTTTCAAATAAGGGCGGATCAGCAGTATTATCGCTGTTTCGGCTGCCAAAAATATGGTAACATATTCAGTTTTATTATGGAATACGACAAAGTCGGTTTTAACGAGGCTGTCGAAATTCTTGCAAAAAGAGCGGGGCTCGAAGTCCCCGAATTGGTGTTTGCCCCCGAAGCGAAAGCGCGGAAAGAACTTATCGAAAAAATCTACGATATAAATCGTGAAACCGCACGATTTTATTACGGCAATATTTTCAAAGAAGAAGGGCAACCGGCGAGAGAATACTTCGCCAAAAGAGGACTCGATTCAAAAATCGTCAACGTATTCGGAATGGGGTATTCCACAGATTTTCATTCTCTCCCCGAGGCGTTGTTAAAAAAAGGTTACGATAAAAAAACGCTTTTGGAAGCCGGCGTGGTTTCGCAGGGAAAGAGCGGAGAACTTATCGACTTCTTCGGCGGAAGGATTATTATCCCCATAATCGGCGGAAACGGGAAAGTTTTGGGTTTTACCGGCAGAGTTCTCGTGCCGAAACCCGATTTTGCAAAATATAAAAACACATCCACCACTCTTGTTTTTAACAAGAGAAAAAATCTTTTCGGAATAAATCTTTTCAAAAAATTCAGGCAGGGCGATACGAGAGCGATGATTCTTGTCGAAGGTCATATGGACGTCATCAGTCTTTATCAGGCAGGCATACAAAACGCCGTAGCTTCGATGGGTACCTCGCTTACCATCGAACAGTGCCGGGAGATAAAGCGTTACGCCGACGTGGTGTACGTTTCGTTCGACGGCGACAGCGCGGGGCAACACGCTACGTTAAGAGGTCTCGATATGTTGAAAAACGAGGGTTTGGATGTAAAAGTAGTGTGCCTTACAGATAATCTCGATCCCGACGATTACGTAAGAAAATACGGAAAAGACGGATATATGAAACTTCTCGACGAGGCTTTACCGCTTATCGATTACAAATTAAAAAAAGTCGAAGAAGGATATAATCTCGATAGCGCCGACGAAAAAATCAAATACGCGAAAGCCGCTATCGACGTATTGAGCGAACTCGATACCGTAGAAAAAGGCGTATACGCGAAAGCCGTTGCCGAAAAGAGCGGTCTTAAACAAGACGTCATTATAAAACAAACAGAACAAGCGGGAAACGAGCAAAAAACGACCGGCGTTACGGAAGGAACGCCTAAAAGCGTCGATAACGAACCTACCGATATGTTGAAAGCGGCGGAAATTTTCGTTGTGTCATCGCTTATTTTCGGAAAACCGTACGTCGATATTTATTCTTTTGCGGAACTAAAAAAGTGTTTCGCCGACGAAAAACTTTTAGCCGTAATAGAGTATTTTATGAAATACATCGTCGAGAAAAACGAATTACCGAAAGCGGGAGACGTATTCGATATAGTAGAAGACGAAAAGTTGGCGTCCGAGCTTGTCGATAACGTAGAAACGATAAACGTAAGCGATCAGCAGGAATATTATCGGCAATGCGTTGAAAGAATAAGAAATAATTATAAAAATAAGGAATTGATGAGGTTGGTTGCCGAATTAAATAATGTAACCGATGAGAATAAAAAGTTAAAA
The DNA here is from genome assembly GCA_902766965.1 of uncultured Eubacteriales bacterium. Taxonomy (GTDB): domain Bacteria; phylum Bacillota; class Clostridia; order Christensenellales; family DTU072; genus CAG-1782. The sequence goes on from CACXFJ010000110.1 coordinate 7,387, forward strand.
ATCAGAGAAGAAATAAAAAATCTTACCAAAGCGCAAACTAAATAGGACTGTTAAGGAGTATAAAATGGCAGAGAGAGAAGAACGGAAGAAGCAGGAATTAGATAAAATTATCGAGACTTTCAAGGATAAAAAGACTATATCCGAAGACGAACTTCTGAATAGAATGGACAGACTGAATCTCGACGCGAGCGAGATGGAGTCGGTATATTCCACGTTGGAAGAGCACGGAATAAAAATCACGAGCAACGAAGAAGTAGAAAAAGTCAACGATCAAATGCTTCAAAAGATAATGAACGAAGTCAATATCGACGACTCCGTTAAGATGTATCTTAAAGACATAGGTCGCGTTCCTCTGTTAAGCGCGCAGGAGGAGTTGGAACTCGCTCAAAAAATGGCGGAAGGCGACGAAGAAGCTAAAAAACAACTTATCAACGCCAACTTGCGTCTTGTAGTAAGCATCGCGAAAAGATACGTCGGAAGAGGAATGCAATTCCTTGATCTTATACAGGAAGGAAACCTCGGACTTATGAAAGCGGTAGAAAAATTCGATTACACGAAGGGGTTTAAGTTTTCGACGTACGCGACGTGGTGGATAAGACAGGCAATAACGCGTTCTTTGGCTGACCAAGCTCGTACGATTCGTATCCCCGTGCATATGGTGGAAACGATAAACAAACTGACCAAAGTAAGTCGTACGTTGTTGCAAAAACTCGGTAGAGAACCTACTCAGTCCGAAATAGCCGAAGCTATGGGTATTCCCGAAAGCAAAGTGGTGGAAATTCAAAAAATAGCGCAAGACCCCGTTTCTTTGGAAACCCCGATAGGCGAAGAAGACGACAGCCATCTCGGAGATTTTATCGAAGATAAATCCGCCACTTCTCAAATAGATATAGCCGAAAGCAAAATGCTCAAAGAGCAGGTGGAGGAAATCCTCAGTACGCTTGCGCCGCGCGAAGCAATGGTTCTTATTTTAAGATACGGTTTACGCGACAACAGACCGAGAACGCTCGAAGAAGTCGGTAAGGTGTTTAACGTAACGAGAGAAAGAATCAGACAGATAGAAGCAAAGGCTTTGCGTCGTCTAAGACATCCCAACAAGGTAAAAAAGTTAAAAGACTTTTTGGATAAGTAATGCTGCGTATCGGCAAAAGATTAAAATCCGTCGCCGAAGAAATCGGCGAAGTAAATACTTTCGCGGATATAGGCACGGATCACGGACAGCTGATAATTTACGCCCTCGAACACGGTTACGCGAAGAGGGCGTTTGCCGTTGATATAAGCGAAAAAAGTTTATCGAAAGCCGTATCGGCTATCGCAGAAGCGGGATTATCCGAAAAGGTAGACTTCTTCGTAGGCGACGGTTTAACGACGCTTAAAGAAATTCCGGACGTCGCGGTAATAGCAGGAATGGGCGGAAACGAAATTGTCCATATCCTAAGTAGCGTATCTATGGATACGAAATATGTACTCGTTCCGCATAGCGACGCACACGTTTTGCGGGAATATTTATGTAGTCACGGCTACAAAATAGAAAAAGATTACGTCGTTTTCGACGGGAAATATTACGCCGTGATAACGTGTAAGTACGGCAATACCGAATACGATAGGCTTAAGATAGTGCTCGGCGGAGATAATCCGCATACGAAAGAGTTCGAAGAAAGAATTTTCGACAGAAAAAAACGTATTGAAAAAATATTATCCGAAAAGAATATGTCGTCCGACAGTCTGCAACCCGAATTAAGAGAAGAATACGAGGAGATAAACGAATGGTTACGGTCAAAAACGCATTAGACGTTATAGAAGAGTTCGCACCGAAAGCGATTGCGGCGGAGTACGATAATCCCGGATTGAAAATCGGAGACGAGGATAGCTGTTTGCGAGGCGTTTTAATCACCGTCGATACGAACGAAGAGGTGATAGCCGAAGCGATAAAAAAGGGCTGTAATCTTATAATCGAACATCATCCTTCTATATGGAAGCCTTTACGGGGATTGGATAATCGCGTTCCGCTCAACAGAACCTTAATCGCCGCCGCAAAAAACGATATAGCTATTTATTCCGCGCATACGAACGTGGACTTTACCGTCGGCGGACTCAACGATTACGTAGCCGAAAGGATGGGACTTATCGACGTAGGAACTATCGACGGATTACAGTCGGCAAGAACGGGAAACGTTGCGTTTAATAAAGAAATTACGTTGCGTGAGTACGCTAAATATATTTCGGAAATATTTGACGACGATAACGTTATTACCGTAGGTAATCTCGATAAAAAAATATCGAAAGTAGCCGTAATTAACGGAGCCGGCGGTAACGAAGACGACACATGGGCGACTTTTAACGCGGGAGCCGACGTTTTTGTGACGTCTGAAGTTAAATATAACGTAACGCGGTTGGCAAAAGACTTGGATTATGCTATAATACAAGTCGGACACTTTGAAAGCGAAGCGTTTTTTATGCCGCTTATAAAAAAAGTATTACAAAACAAGCTAACGGATACGCCGATTTATGCGGCTGAATCTATTCGTAGCGCATATAACAGGAGAGGTGAAATATGGAATTAGATAAGATGTTGCAATATCAAAAAACCGATATTGTCGTTTACAAGCTCGAAAGAGAATATCAGCAGTCCAAAGAAAGGGAATTGTTGATGCGTTGCAAAAAGGCTTTCGAAGATAAGAAAAGCACACTTATCGGTCTTAGCAAAGAATTAGACAATACTCTCGCTACTATAACTAAACTTTCCGAAACCATCGACGAACTCGTAAAGAGCGGTTCGGAGTGGAACGGTTTCGACGCGAACGCAGTCGCTACGGAAGAAGAGCTTGCGAAAATCGAAAAGGACTTTGCCGATTACGAAGCAAAAGTAGCCGAGCTCAGCAAAGAACTTACCAAAGCCGTTAAGAAAGAGGACGAAATAGCCTACGAAAACAAACGCTTGCACGAAGAAATGGAAGTATTAAACAACGATTTCAGACATTTGACCGGTTTGCTTAAAAAGAAAGAAGCCGATATGCTCGAAAAGGCGAAACCACACGTTAAGATACTGAAAACGTTGGCGCCCGATATAGATAAAAAACTGTTTGAAAAATATCAGGAACTTCGTAAAGGTAGGAAAATGCCCGCTATCGTACCGTACAACGAAGGTTGTTGCGGCGGTTGCGGTATGGATATATCCATCGAAGTAGGCAAAAAGCTCGTCAACGCGTACGACGTCGCGGAATGTACGCATTGCGGCAGAATAGTTTACAAACCTAAACCCAAGATAGAATAAAATATATAAATAAACAATACATTTTAGTGGAGGACTTTGATGAAATTCACTAAAATGAACGGTTTGTGTAACGACTATATATTTATAAATAACAAAACCGAAAAGGTAAACGACCCACGGAATTTAGCTAAACTGCTCACTAATCCGTATAGGAAAATCGGCGGAGACGGTATCGTGCTTATAGACGAAAGCGACAAAGCCGATTTATCCATGAGAATATTCAATGCCGACGGCAGCGAAGGACTTATGTGCGGAAACGCCGTAAGGTGCACGGGAAAATTCGCTTATGAAAACCTCGGTATAAAAAAGACGAAATTTTCGGTAGAAACCGCATCGGGTATAAAGACCGTAGAAATAAAGATAAACGGCGGCAAAGCCGTATGCGCTACGGCAAATCTCGGAAAAGTTACGGTTGAAAGTTCGCTTGTTACTATAAGGATTTGCGGCAAGAAATATACGGGATTTTGCGTAAATGCAGGAAATCCGCATTTTGTGACCTTTGTAAAAGAATTTCCGCAAGATTTAGAGCGGATAGGGAAAATTATCGGAGAAAAAGAAATATTCGTCGACGGCGTAAACGTTGAATTCGTAAAAAAAGACGTTGCCGACGGCGTGATTTGTATGCGCGTATGCGAACGCGGAAGCGGCGAAACGTTATCTTGCGGAACGGGCGCGACGGCGGCTTTTGCCGTGTGCAGGCAGTTAGGGTACGTCGGAGACAGCGCGGTAACTTGTCTTCCCGGCGGAAACCTTATATGTTACGTTAAGGACGGCGACTACTTTATAAGCGGAGCCGTGGAAAAGAACTTTGAAGGAGAAATAGATATCTGATGGTAAAAATAAACGGTAACTACGCCAACATTAAAGAAAGTTATTTGTTTTCCGACGTTGCGAAAAAGATAAACGCTTTTTTAGCCGATAATCCGGACAAAACCGTAATAAGAATGGGAATAGGCGACGTCACGCAACCTTTGGTGAAACCCGTCGTGGAAAAACTCGTTTCCGCGTCGAAAGAAATGGGCGATAAGGATACGTTCAGAGGGTACGGACCGGAACAAGGATACGGTTTTCTTAAAGAAAAGATTGCGGCGTATTATCGTGACGAAATCGGTGCGGGCGTTAGCGAGGACGAAATTTTTATATCCGACGGGGCGAAAAGCGATATCGCCAATATTACGGACTTGTTTGACGACAGCAACGTTATTTGCGTACCCGATCCCGTTTATCCCGTCTACGTAGATACCAACGTTATGCGCGGAAGAAAGATAGTTTACGTCAAAGGTAACGAAAATAACGGTTTTTTACCGTTGCCCGATGAAAGCACGGAAGGGGATATTTTTTATCTGTGTTCTCCTAATAATCCCACCGGAGCCGCTTATAACTACGAGCAACTGAAATTATGGGTGGATTTTGTGGCGAAAAGAGAAGGTATAATACTCTACGACGCGGCGTACGAAAGTTTTGTTTCGGAAGATTTGCCGAGAAGTATATTCGAAATCGAGGGTGCGAAAAGTTGCGCGATCGAATTTTGTTCTTTGTCGAAAACGGCGGGATTTACCGGGACGAGATGCGGTTATACCGTAGTGCCGACCGCCTTAATCAGAGAGGGAATGAGTCTTAACAAGATGTGGTTAAGACGGCAGACGACAAAGTTCAACGGAGTAAGTTACGTCGTGCAAAGAGGGGCGGAAGGCGCGTTTACGAAAGACGGACTCGCTGCCGTAAAAAACACGATAAAGATATATAAAAAGAACGCCGAAATCATGGCTGACGCTTTGAAAGAATGCGGCGTATATTTTACCGGCGGAATAAATTCGCCGTACATTTGGCTTAAATGTCCCGACGGAATGACTTCGTGGGGATTCTTCGACGTGTTGCTAAACGAATGTCAGGTAGCGGGTACGCCGGGAAGCGGTTTCGGCGAATGCGGCGAGGGGTATTTCAGACTTACCGCTTTTAATACCGAAGAGAATACGAAAGAAGCTATGCGAAGGATAAAAAATCTTTTGAAAAAGTAAAAAATCAACCGACTTGAGAAGTCGGTTTAATTTTGCTCTTTTTACCTTTGTATTCGACTGTAAACGGTATGACGAATATAATGGAAACGACGTTGAATAAGGTATGAAATAAAGCTATTTTAGTATCCGTAGATACCGATAAATTGATAAATCCATTAAGTAAACCTGTCGCAAACGCGAATGAAAACGCGGCGACTCCGCCTATATTGAAAAGGAGATTGAACACGGCTACTTCTTTGCCTTTTTTCGATTTTCCGATAGCCGCGAGAAAAGCGGTTGCGCACGTGCCTATATTCGCGCCCATGATTAGGAAAACGGCGTTATCTATGCTTACCGCCCCCGAATGTCCGAGCATAACTATAATGAGAGATATGACGGAAGAACTTTGGCACACGGCGGTGGCAAGAGTTGATAAAAAAAGCAGTTTCAGTTTGTTCCCGTCGGTAAACGGCGTTATATCTATTTTTGAAATAATCTTCGGTACGCTGTCGGAAATAACGTTTATTCCGATAAAAATCATAAGAAAAGAACATACGAAAAAAGCTCGGCGAACGATTTGCTCGTTTTTCGATACCGCAAGGATAATCGCGGCTATCGGCATAAGGATAAGGAAGAAAGTCGACGCGTCGATATACCCTAATACTGCAAGATAAGCCGTGATGGTAGTGCCTACGTTCGTGCCCATTACGAGATAGTAACGGTTTTTTTTCGTCAGCAAATTTTTATCGGCGAGCTGAACCGCTATTCCGTTTATCGCGGAAGAACTTTGGGTGAGCGCGCTCGAAAAAAGCCCTACAAGAAGAGCTTTGAAAGGAGTGTTCGTAAGTTTTATAAGTTTGTCGGACTTGTTTAATAATTCTTCCGACATGGATTTGTTTATCAAGTAGACGGAGAAAATAAAAACGCCTACGCCGCCTATTAGCGTTGAAAAAATTTTTAGCATAATATATTTTATTTTATAAAATTGTTAAAATGCATGTTTGCCTTGAAAAGTTCGTCGGGATATGTTAAACTATATACATTATTTCAGCGTATGAGGAGATTAAATATGAAAACCTTCCATAAAGACAAAAAAGTTTATAACGTGAACTCGATAGAAAGATATGCCGCCGGGTTTCCGATCGATACGAACGGCAACGAAAAGACGCGTTTGTTGAGCGGCGAATGGAATTTTAAGTGGTTCGCGAAAGTTGAAGACGTTCCTGCGGGAATAGAAAGCGCGGATTACGATTGCGGTTCGTTCGACAAAATAGCCGTGCCTTCTAACTGGCAAATTAAAGGCTACGATAAGCCGATTTATACGAATATAGTTTATCCGTATGCGTTGGAAACCAAATTTTTGCCCCTCGTGCCTATGGTTAAAGACAAACAGAACAGCGTGGGGGTTTACGTTACCGAATTCGAATTAAAGAAAAACGATCAAAAATACTTTATTCACTTCAGAGGAGTCAATTCTTGCGCCGAAGTTTACGTCAACGGAAAATTCGTCGGATATAGCGAAGATACTTTCGATTTTCAGGAATACGAGGTCACCGATTTTGTAAACGACGGCAAAAACAGACTTACCGTCATCGTTTACCGTTACTGTACCGGTAGTTATCTCGAAGACCAGGATATGTGGAGAATATCGGGTATTTTCCGCGACGTATATTTAATCGAAAAGCCGCATACCGAAATCGCCGACTTTTTTGCGAGAAGCTACTTTAAGGAAAAACGTTCTTTGGCAAACCTCAAAGTAAGCGTAAAAATTAAAGGGGATTATGAAAATTGTAAACTTACGGCAACGCTTAAAAAGGACGGAAAAATCATCACTTCCGGCGAATGCAACGTCGAAAAAGCCGATATTTGTTTGGCAGCCGACGTAAGAAATCCCGAGTTGTGGTCGCACGAAACTCCCGTACTTTACGAT
>CACXFJ010000111.1 GCA_902766965.1 uncultured Eubacteriales bacterium
CTATCGAGCGTTTTAGGTTCCTCGTCGCTTCGGCGAATTTGAATTTCAGTTTGTCAAACATATTTTACGTTATGCCGTCGCAACGAAAAATATGTCGATTTTCGTAAAATAAGCAAAAAACGGGCGTGTAGCCCGATAATTAACTTTTTATACTCTCGAGCATCCACTCTGCGTATATGCCGTAACCTTTAGTCGAATCGCTTATAAATACGTGCGTCACCGCTCCGACTAATTTTCCGTTTTGTATTATCGGAGAACCGCTCATTCCCTGCAATATTCCGCCTGTGGACTCTTTAAGTTCTTTGTCGGTAACTCTGATTACCATACTTTTATCGGCTAAGGAATTTTGATTTACTGCCTTAATTATCTCTATTTCGTAAAATTTCGCTTCTTTCCCGTCTATCGTCGTCAGGATTTCAGCCTTGCCTGCAACAACTTCGTCTTTGCTTGCCACCTGAATTTCCGTCGTATTATAGTTGTTTCCGATAGTTTTTCCGTAAATTCCCGCGATACAATTTTTATTTATTTCCCCGGTAACCATATTGAAATCTACGCTTCCGCGTAATTCGCCCGGTCGATTTAACTCAGGCTTATTGTACCCCGTGACTTCGCAAGCGTAAATATTTCCGCCGTTATATGCCGCGCTGTGTCCGAATTCGTCGCAAATAGCGTGTCCCAACGCCGCAAAATAACCGTCTTTTGTCACGAAAGTCATCGTTCCTATACCGGTGATATTGTTTTTAAGCAGCATGCCGACTTTGTACGCATTCTGTACTGCGTCGAATACGGGCGTAACTTCGCAATTTATAAAATTATTTCCGCGTTTTACAATTATAACAGCCTTTTCGGACTTTTGTATCTCGTCGTTAAACTCGACAATATCGGTCACCCGTTTGCCGTTCAGCGAATAAACTATATCGCCTTTTACTATGCCCGAACGCTTTGCCGGCGAGTAGGAACCTTCATGCGTATTTACGTTAATCAGTTCGGACACGATAAAGTATTCGCTTTGTGCCGATATCCCTATAGGCTCGCCGCCTATATATACAGTGGTCTCGTTTATTTGCAGTGCGTCAACTCCGAACGGCGAACGGTATAAACCGATAGTAACTACCGATAAAAAGGATATGACGCAACATATTATAGCGATAGTTATTACCGCCGAAGAACAAACTTTTCTTTTCATTATTATTTCTCCCGTCTTTCTTATATTGCGACCGATATGCGTTTTTATGTAAAAAAAGACTGCCACAATATGACAGTCATTATTTTAATTTACGCAATATTTTAGAAATCTTTATTTGATTTTCGTCGCTTTATATGCGTTTGCCCACTCTTTTAGCTCTTTTGCACCCGCAAGTCCGGTTTCGCTGTTTTCGACCGCTCCCGTAAGTCTCATTATCTCTTTATAGACTGTTTCGCCGTTAAGTTCGGTCACTTCCGTCACGGTATTTTCACCGACTACTCTCTTCGCGATAAGATAATTTACGTCCGCCATAGACGCAAGCTGCGGCAAGTGCGTAATCGCTATTACCTGTCTTGTGGTGGCTATATCGTAAAGTTTTTTCGCGACGACTTTCGCTATTACGCCCGATATTCCCGTATCTATTTCGTCGAATATCAGCGTGCCTATCATATCTACTTCGGCTATTATGTTTTTCAAGGCGAGCATAAATCTGCTCATTTCGCCGCCGCTTGCAATTTTGCTTAACGGTTTCAAAGGTTCCCCCACGTTCGGCGAGAGCATAAATTCCACTACGTCCGCGCCGTTGGCGTTAAGATTATTAAGAATCTCGTCTTCTTCGGGATAATCTATCGCCACTTCGAAGCGGCTGTTTTTCATTCCGAGTTCGTCAAGGTTTTTACATATCGAAGCGGAAAACTTTTTCGCCACTTTAATTCTCAATTCGTGCAGAGTATCGACGGCGGCAAGAATTTTCTTTTCAAGTTTATCTTTCTTTGCGGTCAAATCTTCGAGCAATTCTTCCGCGTCGGTAAGTTTTTGAGCTTCTTCTTTGGCTTTTTGTAAAAATTCGGCTATTTCCTCTATATCCGAGCCGTACTTTCTTCTTAACGCTTTAATTTCGCCGAGCCTTTTTTCAATTTGTTCTATGTTGATTTCGTCGGCTCCCTCTTCGAGTTTTTCTTCCAAAGTATCGGATACGTCCTCACATTCGATTAAAAGACTTTCTATTCTGTCGTACAATTCCTGCAAAGTAGCGTCGTATCTTAAAGCGGTTCGCAAGCCCGACATAGCGTTCTTTATTGCGGAGATACCGCCTACCGAGTCGTCGTCGAGAGCTTCTTTTGCCGCAGCAACCGAATCGGTGATTTTTTGCGCGTTATAAAATCTCGTCCTGTCTACGTTGAGGACTTCTTCTTCGGTTTGGTCGCACCAATTTACCCTTTCGATTTCTTCGATTTGATAATTCAAAACGTCAAGTTTTCTCGCGCGTTCGTCCGCCGACATAAAACCGTCTATTTCGGCACAAACTTCACGATATTCCTTCAATAATTTGCGATAATCGCTCTTACTTGCTTCAATTTTATCGCTGAACGCGTCCAACAACAAAATATGATTTGCCGGTTTCATTAACGATTGATGCTCGTTTTGCGAGTGAATATCGACGAGACTCCCGACAACGCCGCGTAAAAATCCGAGATTTACTATCCTGCCGTTAATACGACATTCGCTTCTGTCGGCAGTCATAAGACGGCTTACTATTACCGTTCCGTCGTCGAAATCTATTCCCGCGTCTTCCAACGTACTTTTTATTTCTTCGTAATTTATTATCTTATCGAAAACGACTTCTACGCGCGCCATATTTTCACCGTATCTTATAAGACTGTGGTCCGCCCTGTCGCCCAAGACGAAATTTATGGAATCTATGATTATAGATTTTCCCGCGCCGGTTTCGCCGCTCAAAATATTAAGACCGTCTTTTAACGACAGCGATAAATCTCTTATGAGGGCAATATTTTTAATATTAAGGTAAGAAATCATTTTTCAACCGTTATCCTAAACGTTTTTTTACAGATATTCTTTCAACGCGCCGAATATTGCCGGTACGTCTTCGAGAGTTTTAACGATAACAACGATGGTATCGTCGCCCGCAAGAGTGCCGACTATATTAGGTA
>CACXFJ010000112.1 GCA_902766965.1 uncultured Eubacteriales bacterium
GCTCGATAGAAAATAACAAGTATTTTTATTTAGTCGTTCTCGTTGCGGTCGTTATCGGAATAATTACCGCTTTGACTTCGACTTGCGGAAAGGAATTCGATTCGAATATAATAACGAAAATATCCGACGGGGAATTCGGATATTTGTTTTTCTTTATAAAAACAGCGTTTTTTACTGCGGCAATTTATTTTTTAAGCTGGTTATTGAGTTTTAATTTTATAGTGTACTTCGTAGGGAATTTTGTGATTATATTATTTTTTACGAAGTATATTATAGGACTTGCGATTGGAGCGGTGTTGGCTTCCGTTTCCGGATTTATTTTGTTATTATTCTTATATTTACCGCTATATATAATAAATTTGACGGTATTTTGCCGCTATTTGATAATACTTTCGGAAATCACGAGAACTTGTTGTAAAAAAGTCACGCAGTTTGTGCCGTTACGGCTCTCGGCTTGCGGCGTGCTAAAAGTAATAAAATCGTTTTTATGGAAAATACTTGCGTTTAATCTTATTTATTCCGCCGTGGTTATCGTAATTTTAACGCTGATTTTTTAGTTCCTAATCCGCAAAACCGATTTATTATTTGTTTTCTCGGATAATTTTTATTTTCTGCGAATATTTTTCGGAGTTTATTAAACACTAAAAGCAAGGAGATGAAAATATGAAGAAAGTTTTTTTAATAATTTTTCTTGCCGCGATAGTGACGACTGCATGCGCTTTACCGATAGCGGGAGCGGCTTACGCTATGCCCGCAGGAGGTTTCGACGCTTCGTCGTACGGTTCTCGCGCGGCTTATATGGTAGATTACGACACGGGAACGGTTCTTCTCGACAAGAATTCCGACGAAAGATATCCGATTGCAAGTATGGTCAAGATTATGACACTGCTTATTACTTTTGAAGAAATCGACAAAGGGAATTTATCGCTCGACGAAAAGATAACCGTAAGCGATTACGCTTCGGGAATGGGCGGTTCTCAGATGTTTTTGGACAGCGGAACGGAATATCCCGTAGCCGACCTTATTAAAGGAGTCACCGTATGCAGCGCAAACGACGCGGCGACGGCGTTGGGCGAACGAATTTCCGGCAATATCGACACGTTTGTCGAAAAAATGAACACTTACGCCAAGGAATTGGGAATGAACGACACGCTGTTTTGCAACGCGACGGGATTGCCTGGTTTGGGCGAACAGTATTCTACGGCAAAGGACGTATCGATAATGTTCAGAAAACTGCTTTCGCACGATAAGTATTACGAATATTCCGGTATATGGATGGAAAATTACACCCATCCCGACGGAAGAGTGACCGAAATGGTGAATACGAACAAATTGATACGTTTTTATAAAAACTGCGATTCGGGTAAAACCGGATACACGGACGCGGCGAAGCATTGTTTGTCCGCAAGCGCGAAAGTAGGCGATATGCGAATTGTCGCTACCGTGCTCGGCGCGGAAAACAGCAAAGCCCGTTTCAAAGAAATGACCGATATGTTTAATTATGCGTTCGCCAACTACGAAGTAAGAACGATTATAAAGAAAGGCGAAGCTATACCCGATAAAATAACCGTCAATAAAGCAAAGGACGAACCCATAGAATTGTACGTCGATAAGGACGTGAAGTATTTTACGAGAAAAGGTCTTGCTACGGAAGAGTTTGTCAAAGTCGAATTATACGATAATATGACGGCTCCTATATCGAAGGATACGCCTTTGGGAAAAATCACGGTCACGGATAAGAACGGTAATATCGTAAGCGAAGGGCAGATTTTTTCAAAAACCGATATAAAGAAACAAAAATTTGCCGACGCTTTGGAAAAAGTATTAAAAAACTGGTTAAAGTAATAGAACGTTTCCTTCTGAAAACGGTCGGACGGATATCCCGTCCGACTTATTTTTATACCGCAAATAAATGTGATTTTGTCGGTTTTTTAATATTTACATAATAATTGACTTTTTTAGTTATAATTGGTATTATTTACAAGAGGTAAAAATGTTTCTATACAGTTTGTTGAAAAGCGGGGCTTCTTTGCCCGAAATTATTATATGCGTATTATCCCTCGTCCTTGCGGCGGGGCTTGCCATAATACTGCACGAAATAGCGCACGGATACGTCGCTTTGCTGTGCGGCGACCCTACGGCTAAGAACGCTAATCGACTTACCCTTAACCCTGCGGCGCATTTCGATCCGATAGGCTTACTTCTTATCGTCCTCGTCGGTTTCGGCTGGGCAAAACCCGTTCCGATAAATCCCGCTAACTTCAAACACCCGAAAAGAGATATGGTTTTCGTGTCTTTCGCAGGCGTCGCGACAAACTTCGTTTTGTGCGGTCTGGGACTGCTTTTATTGTACTTATTGTATCCGTTTTTTACGGTTTACGTTAATTCGACAATATATATATTCCAAATGTTAGGGTATTACTTCCTAATGTTTTCGATAAATATCAACTTTATGTTGGCGTTTTTTAACCTATTGCCGTTTTATCCGTTGGACGGATTTCGTTTGTTGGACGTGTTCTTGAAACCCGGCAACGGTTATTCGAGGTTTATGTACAGATACGGTAACTGGTGTATACTGGCATTGGTCGTATTAGGCAACGTTTTCCGTTCGGTCGGATTATCCTATCTCGACGTGTTCTATTGGGTGAACAGAATAATAAGTATCCTCATAGGTTTGGTGGTGGCGTAATGGCATCATTTCTTAACAGCACGCTCGAAGACGTAAAATTCCATATCGATAATCAGGCGTTCGACGGACCTATCGACTTGCTCGTGAACATGGTCAGAGAATCGAAAATCAACGTAATGGAGATTTTCGTCAGCGATATTACCCGTCAATACGTCGACTACGTCAAAAATCTCAGGGAATTGGATTACGAATACGTAGCTCAATATATCATAATGGCGGCTACGCTTATCGAAATAAAATCGTCGAAAGTTTTGCCTGTGGAAGAAGATTTCAGCGATTATGCGGACGAATTGCACGAAATGGAACGTCAGCTCGTGTCCGACGTCGAAAAAAGGTTATTGCTGTCTTTTCCCGAAAAACTGAAACCGATGGAAGCAATAAATCTTTTTTACAACGAACCGGTTTACGACGAAAAAGATTACAAACTTATCGCAAAAAATCTTACTTTGGAAAAACTTTTAGACGCGTATAAGCTCGTGCTTGAAAGGATAGAGTATCACAGCACGGACAACGAACCGAAAACCATAACGAAAGAAACTTTCACCGTAGCCGACAAAGTAAAAGAACTTGCGTCGAAGATAAGGACGGAAAACAAAGTCAATTTCTTTTCCTTGTTTGACAAAACCTATACGAAAGTGGAAATAATTAACGTTTTTCTTGCTATTTTGCAACTTATAAAGAAGCAGGTAGCTAAGGCGACGCAAGAGAACGACGGAGATATTTTGCTCGAACACAGTTCCGAAGATAAATACGACGCGATGAAAGAAAACGACGAGGAGTTACTTAAAGATGTTGAAGAGTTTAATTGAGGCGTTGATATTCGCCGCGGCAAAGGGCGTAACCTATCAGATAATTAAAGACGCTTTTCGCGCGGAATACACAGAAAGAGAGATAAAAAACGCAATCAAGGAGATAGAAACGGAATACAGCGGAGATAAAGGAATAATTCTTATCCGCTATAACGACACGTATCAGTTTCAAACCAACCCTAAATACGGCGACTTGCTTGCCGAAGTATTAAGACCCATAAAGGAGAGACAGCTTTCCGCTACAGTGCTGCAGACCCTTGCCATAATAGCGTACAGACAGCCGATAACGAGAGCGGAGATAGAAGAAGTCAGAGGCGGCGTAAGCAGCGACTACGCGATAGGGGTGCTGATGAAAGCGGAGCTTATAGAAATAGTGGGCAGGAAAGATACGCTCGGCAGACCCGCTTTGTTCGGAACGAACGACAATTTCTTGAAAAGATTTCAATTACATAATCTCGGCGAATTGCCCGATTACGATAAACTTATGGAATACGTAAGGAACTCCGATAAGTACAACAAGAATACCGAAAACCTTTATCGTATCGAAGAGGAGAGTGCGGCGACTTACGACGAAAACGGCAATTCCGACGAGGAATATTTCGAAGAGTTTTCCGACGAGAAACCCGATTTTCTACAAGACGAAGACGTAGTGACAATTGACTGATAAATCGCAATTTTAACGCCATACTAATAACGTATGGTGTTTTTATTTATCGCGATTTTTGTAATAATATTTTTGAATTGCATTCCGATTAAGGTCGGAATAAATATATTTTCGCAAAAAACAGTTAAAAATACGCATTTTAGTGTCTTGCTATGGAATTTGGTGTTTTCGCCTAAAAAAAAGACTAATAATAACCAGAAAAAAAGCAGTAAAATTAAGCTGAAACTTAATAAAAAGAATTTAGATTCCCTTAAACTGATTTTGCCCGATAAGGTGATTTTCGAAAGCACAGTAAACGACGGTTTTAATCCCGTTTTTTTATATCCGACGTTGGCAATAGCCGAATTTTTTAATTACGTTTCGACGGTGAAGAACGGTTCGGCGGTAATCGTAAATCACGTCGTAAAAGGCGATTACGAACCTTATTTTCAATTGCGGATAACGATAAAGTTAAATTTGCATATAATATTTTCTTTATTTTTTCAGATAATAAAAATTGAGTTGAAAAGGAGTTAATTATGGAAGTAACCGAACTTTTGAAAGACGCGGTAAGCGGTGTTAAGAATATGCTCGACATAGAAAGCGTGATCGGAAATCCTATCGTAAGCGACGGCGTGACGGTAATACCGATTACGAAAATGAGCGTTGGTTTTGCTTGCGCAGGCGGAGAAATCGAAGGGAAATTCCCTAAAATAAACAAAGAATTGCCGGCAGGCGGTATAGGCGGCGGAGCTAATATAAAGCCGCTCGGTTTTCTTATTCTGGAAAGCGACCGAGTTAAATTTTTGAGCATTGAACAAGGAGAAGACAAATGGGAAAAATACGTTTCGGGCGTGTTGGATTTTTTATCGAAATAGTAATTATTTGTTTAATTTGCGGCGTTTTCGTATTATCCGTAGCAATTCCTTACAATACGAATTCCGCTTCGGCGGCGAATAAAGGCAGTTCTTATATAGTAATGAACGCGTCCGATTGCGAAGTTATGGAAGAAAGCAATTCGCATTTACGCTTGCCTATGGCGAGTACGACGAAGACGATGACCGCTTTGATAGTTATCGAAAACTGTCGGCTTGACGAGACGGTAACGGTACCTGCCGAAGCCGTAGGCGTGGAAGGAAGTTCCGTCTATCTAAAAAAAGGCGATAAATATACGGTGGAAGAACTTTTGTACGGACTTATGCTCCGCAGCGGCAACGACGCCGCCACCGCTTTGGCCATTCACACGGCAGGCTCGGTAAAAAATTTCGTCGAGATGATGAATTATCGGGCGGAAACTATGGGATTAAACGATACGCATTTCGTTAACCCTCACGGTTTGCACGACGATAACCATTACACTTCGGCGTACGATTTGTGCAAAATAGGGTGTTTCGCTATGAAAAACGACGTTTTCGCAAAGATTGTCGGGACGAAAAAGGTCACCGTAGGTAAAGGCGAACTTACGAGAGTTTGGTGTAATAAGAATAAGATTTTGTCGCTGTATGACGGCGGAAACGGAATAAAAACCGGGTTTACGAAAGCTGCCGGGCGGTGCCTTATAGCGAGCGCGGAACGCGACGGCGTGACTGTAGTTAGCGTAGTTTTGAACCGCGGAGATATGTTTAACGATTGTATGAATCTTATGGACAGGGCTTTCGATAAAATTTCTGATAAAAAGGATACGAATAATCAATAAAAATACCGTATTATCCGTTATCTCGGCTGTTTCGCTTGATTTATTTGCGTTTTCCGTATATCATAATAAACGCGGTTCGGCTTATAATAACGCCGCCGTAATTAAATAAACGAAGGAAAAGCGAAATATGCGTATCAATAAATATATAGCTTCTTGCGGGATATGTTCGAGAAGAGCCGCCGAAGAGTTGATTTTGGACGGAAAAGTTAAGGTAAACGGCAAAGTCGTTAAGGAATTGGCTACCGAAATCGACGAATACAACGACACCGTAACGTTGGACGGCAGGAAAATCACCCTCGTAAGCCGCTATATCTATATAATGTTCAATAAGCCGAAAGGCTGCGTTTGTACCGTAAAGGACGATAAAGGTAGAAAAACCATAATGGATTACCTTGAAAGTTTTTCCGATAAAAGAATTTTCCCGATAGGACGTTTGGACTACGATACGGAAGGACTGCTCCTTTTAACCAACGACGGAGATTTGGCTAACAGACTTACGCAACCTATAAGCGAAGTTCCCAAGACCTATATAGCGAAAGTCGAAGGCGAAATTGCCGAAAGCGACCTGGCAAGACTCCGCAACGGTATTGTTTTGGACGGAGTTAAGTTAAGACGCTGCAAAATCA
>CACXFJ010000113.1 GCA_902766965.1 uncultured Eubacteriales bacterium
AAAGCTACAGCTTCACCGGTATGGTTTCTGTTGTGAAGAGTCTTTGTGATTGCAGCGGTAAGCGTGGTTTTGCCATGGTCTACATGTCCGATGGTACCAATGTTGCAGTGCGGTTTAGTTCTTTCAAACTTAGCTTTTGCCATTTAAAATATCCTCCTAAAAATTTAGATATATTTTTTTGTTTTAGTCTTAAAATATTATAGTATATTTTTCCGTGCTTGTCACGCTTTTTTTGAAAACTTTTTGCGAGTTTTCAAAAAAGCGGACCGTTTTAGCGGAAATTAGTCTTTTTTGCCTTCGAGGAGCTGTTTCTTTACGCTCTGCGGTACTTCGGTATAGCAGTTGAGCTGCATAGTGTAGTTACCTCTGCCCTGCGTAGCGCTACGCAAAGTAGTAGCGTATCCGAACATTTCGCTCAAAGGAATATCCGCGTCGATAACTCTTATTCCGGCTCTTTCGTTCATTTCCTTTATAGAACCGCGACGGGAATTTACGGTGCTGTACACGTCTCCGATATATTCGGGCGGTACGGTGATTTCGACAGCCATCATAGGTTCCATAATAGTGGGGTCGGCTTTCATCGCCGCGTCCTTGAATGCCATACTGCCGGCAATCTTAAAGCTCATTTCCGAAGAGTCGACGTCGTGGAAGCTACCGTCTACGAGATGAACCTTGAAGTCCACCATTTCGTATCCGATGAGTACGCCGCCGCGGGCAGCTTCTCTTATTCCGTCTTCGATAGGCTTAATGAATTCTTTCGGGATTACGCCGCCGACGATTTCGTCGTAGAATTCGATACCCTTGCCGACTTCGTTCGGTTCAATCTGTATGATACAGTGACCGTACTGACCTTTACCGCCGGACTGACGGACGTATCTGCCTTCGCCGCGAGCGGGTTTCTTTATTGCTTCTCTGTACGCAACTTGCGGTTTACCGATGTTGGCTTCGACCTTAAATTCTCTCAAAAGTCTGTCGACGATTATTTCAAGGTGAAGTTCTCCCATACCGGCTATTATGGTCTGTCCCGTTTCTTTATTCGTATAGGTACGGAAAGTCGGGTCTTCTTCGGACAGTTTCATAAGAGCGATAGCCATTTTTTCCTGTCCGATTTTCGTTTTGGGTTCTATCGCCAAACGAACGACGGGTTCGGGGAATTCCATAGTGTCGAGGATAATCGGATGGTTGATATCGCACAGGGTTTCGCCCGTGGTGGTATCTTTAAGACCGATTATAGCCACTATTTCGCCTGCGTTTGCTTCTTCCAACGGTTCTCTTTCGTTAGCGTGCATACGGATAAGACGACCTATTCTTTCTTTGCACTTCTTGTTGCTGTTGTAGACTGTCATATTCGGGGTAATCGTACCGCTGTAAATACGGAAGAAGGTGAGTTTTCCGACGAAAGGATCGGTCGCTATCTTGAACGCGAGACCGCAAAGCGGTTCTTTATCCGAAGCCGCTCTCGAAATTTCGTTGCCCTTTTCGTCCACGCCCTTGACGTCGTCGATATCGAGAGGCGACGGGAGAAGGTCCACTACGCAATCGAGAAGGTTCTGTATTCCCTTGTTACGATACGCGCTGCCGCAAAGTACGGGGGTGACTTTCATAGCGATGGTAGCCTTACGAAGAGCTGCGATTATGTCTTCCTTAGGTATTTCTTCGCCTTCGAGATACTTCATCATGATTTCGTCGTCGAAGTCCGCGCACGCTTCGATAAGAGCGGTTCTTGCGTCGTTCGCCTTGTCTATCATATCGGCGGGTATATCGCCTATAATGAAGTCCTTACCCTCCTTGTCGGTGTAAGTAACGGAATGCATGTGAAGAATATCTATTATTCCGGTAAAATAATCTTCCTTACCTATAGGTAAGCAGATAGGCACGGGATTAGTGTGAAGACGTTCTCTCATCATCTTAACCACGTTATCGAAGTCGGCTCCCAAGATATCCATCTTGTTGACGAACGCGATGCGGGGTACTTTATATTTATCCGCCTGACGCCATACGGTTTCGCTCTGAGGTTCGACGCCGCCCTTAGCGCAGAATACTGCGACGGCTCCGTCGAGAACACGCAACGCTCTCTCCACTTCTACGGTGAAGTCAACGTGTCCGGGGGTATCGATTATGTTGATACCGCAATCTTTCCATCTTATAAAGGTAGCGGCGCTGGTAATCGTGATACCTCTTTCCTGCTCCTGAACCATCCAGTCCATCGTAGCTCCGCCCTCGTGGGTTTCGCCCAATTTATGAACTCTGTGAGCATAGAAAAGTATTCTTTCCGACGTGGTGGTTTTACCTGCGTCGATGTGAGCCATTATACCAATATTTCTTAATTTTTCTAACGGTACTTGTCTTGCCATTGTTTCTCCTTAAATTAAGTAATTATTATTCCCGAAAAAATCGGGTTTTATCATTTGTCTTTTTCCGTTATTAACAAGCAAAACGGCATAACTTATTGAATATCAACGAGATATGCCGTAATCGTCCTGTAATTATTGCCGTAAAAATACTCTTTGATACTAATAACGGTAATGAGCGTAAGCCTTGTTCGCTTCTGCCATACGATGGGTATCTTCTTTCTTCTTGAAAGCGCCGCCGGCATTGTTATACGCGTCCATAAGTTCTCCGGCGAGTCTTTCTTTCATGGTCTTTTCGCCACGTTTTCTTGCGAAGAGAACGATCCAACGGATACCTAAGGTCTGACGTCTTTCGGGACGGATTTCCAACGGTACCTGATAGTTGCTACCGCCGACACGTCTTGCCTTTACTTCGAGTACGGGCATAACGTTTTCGAGAGCTTTCATGTATACTTCGTTGGGATTGACACCCATTTTGTTTTCAATAATTTCGAACGCGCCGTAAACTATCTTCTGAGCTACGCCTCTCTCGCCGTCGTACATAATCTGATTGACGAGTTTGGTAACTACTTTGGAATTATAGATAGGATCCGGTAATACGTCGCGTTTCGGTACGCCACTTCTTCTCGGCATTTTATGTTCCTCCTAAATTTTGTGTTGATTATCCTGAAAAATACGGATTTATTTGGGCTTCTTTGCGCCGTACTTACTTCTGGCTTGGTTACGCTTGGCTACGCCTGCAGTATCCAACGTACCACGAATGATGTGATAACGTACACCGGGTAAGTCCTTAACTCTGCCGCCTCTTATCAAAACGACGCTGTGTTCCTGCAAGCTGTGTCCGATACCGGGAATATAAACGGTACCTTCCATTCCGTTAACAAGGCGAACACGCGCGATTTTTCTAACAGCGGAATTCGGCTTTTTAGGCGTCGTCGTCGTAACGGAAAGGCATACGCCTCTCTTCTGAGGACATTTTTCCATCATAGGAGCCTGGCTTTTCTTTACCTGACGCTCTCTGCCCTGCCTTATCAGTTGGTTAATTGTTGGCATTACTATTCCTCCTTTTGAATAGACCGAGTCAATCCGTATTTTTTTCAACCCATTTATTTTAGGACTAAACTCTGTTTTAGGCTATTTGTCTGCGCGTCCGAAATTCTTTCCGAAATTCCTTCCCCCGCCGTCCAAACCGAGATTAGACCTGCTCGGTATCAGCAACTACCGATGAGGTTTCGTCTTTTAAGGCGACGAAAGCGGAACTTTTTATTCCCTTTCTACGCGTCGCGTAATTGAGAACACACCATATCCTTCTTACGCGAATCCCTTTGCTCCTTGCGTCGATAGCCCGCCGCCGAAGTCGCTCGGGGAACGTTTAATTTTTTCGTCCGTCGGTTTTTACGCAACGGACAATTTGCCTATAAATCCTATAAGCTAAACAATTATAGCAATTAAAAAAACCGTTGTCAATCAAATGATTATCAAAAATATGCGGAAAATTTCAATTATCCGAGATAAAACGCTTCGCCTTTGAACATACTCATAGCGCCGCTTTCAAAGGTGATTTCTTCTTCCTTGCAAGCGAAGTAAACGTAGGAATAGGAGCCGTAAAAGGCGTTCTTTTTTACCGTTTTCACGCTTTCGGGGAAAGTAACTTTTCCGCCGTATTCTCCCTTGACGTCGCTGCCGCCGAAAGAAGCGAAAGACTGTTCTCCCACCGTTTCGTAAAGGCTGCCTTCCGCGAAAGTAATTTCCGTTCTCGCTCCGTAGAAAGCGTTTTTCCCTATTTCGGTGACGGAAGCCGGTATGACGAGAGTTTTTCCGCGGTATCCGGCAAAAGCTCTTTCACCTATCGAAGTGAGGAAAGCGTTAGTGAGTATCACGGTAGCGGTGCAGTCGTAAAACGCCTGCCATTCGATAGTGTTCACCGTGCCGGGCACCACTAAAGTTTCTCCGTTGTAATTATCGAAAGAACCGTTCCTTAACGCGGTAATCGCATTCCCCGCCGCGAAAAGAACCTTTCCCGTGGCTCCGTTGAAGGCGTCTTTCCTTATTTCGGTAACGCATTCGGCTACGGTGACGTCGCCTTTGATTCCCGCGAACGCAAAACTTTCTATAATAGGATATTTGTCATCCGAAAAAGCGACGGAAACGGAACAGTTTTCGAACGCGTACGGCAAAATCCGCGTAACGCCGCCGAGGGTAAGATTAGCGTTTTCGTATGCGCAAGGCGCCGCCATAACGGTGGTAAGTTCTTTGTTGTATAGAATTCCGTCTTTCGTCTTGTAATAAGCGTTGCCGTCGGAAACCGTGATTTTAGTAAGATTAAGGCACTTTCTGAAAGCGTAATCGCCTATATTTATAATGTTTTCGCCGAGCGTAACCGACTTTAACGTCGTACCCGAAAAAGCGTTGCTTGCGATTTTCATAACGGGGGTGGCGTTGTATCTTGCGGGGACGACTACGCTTTCGGCGTCGCCGACGTAACCCGTGACTGTATAAAAACCGCCCTCCTTGTCGTAAACGTATTTTATCCCCTTATCGTCTTTTATCGTCGGTCTTTCGTCGGGGGCGGTCGTGCCTTTCTTTATCCACTTCGCATAAAGGGTAATGTCCATAGTAATAGCGTCTGCCGTCGAAAACGGGTTCATAAACAGCTGGTCGTAATACCACCCGGCAAACTCGTATCCCGCGCGCATAGGGTCTTCGGGCATATGTTTTTCTTCTTTACCGTCTATCGTTATCGGCTCGATTACTATGTCGCAACCCGTAACGAAAGTCACGGTAACGGAACTCTTCGTCGGATTCTGCTTGCAAGAAACGAGAGCTACGCATAGTAACAGTATTAAAACAATCGCCGTAAATTTTTTTCTCATACTGGAATTATACTCCCGTGAGAAAGGTTCTGTCAATATTCGCTACGCGATGAATTTCCGATTTTCATCGGAGGTAATTGCCCTGACGGGCGTTAATTGCCACTTCGTGGCGTTAATTTCCACTCCTTACGGAGCGGAGTTAATTGCCCTAACGGGCGTTAATTTCCAAAGCTAACGCTTCGGAGTTAAGGATAAATAATCAAATAAGGATAGGATATTACGTTC
>CACXFJ010000114.1 GCA_902766965.1 uncultured Eubacteriales bacterium
CGCAGGAAGTATGCGACAGGCTCGTTAAGTGCGGAGTAAAAGCTATTTGGAGTTTCGCCCCGGCAAAACTTACCGTGCCGGACGGCATCATAATCAAGGAAGAAAACATGGCATCTTCTCTTGCGGTATTGTCCGCAAGTATATAAAAAATAAACCGAAAGGAGAGTATTATGGCAGAAAAAACCTATGCAATCGTCGACGGCGTCGAAAAACTCGAAGAAGCGATAAAGAGAGTAAGAGACGCGCAGAAAAAGTTTGCTACCTACACGCAGGAACAAGTTGACAAAATCTTCTTTGCCGCGGCATGCGCTGCGGACAAGATGAGAATTCCGCTCGCTAAAATGGCGGTGGAAGAGACCGGAATGGGTATAGTCGAAGACAAGGTGATAAAGAATCACTACGCCGCCGAATATATCTACAATGCGTACAGAGATACCCGTACTTGCGGAGTAATCGAAGAAGACAAGGCTTACGGATTGAAAAAAATTGCCGAGCCGATAGGACTCGTTGCGGCTGTTATTCCGACGACGAACCCCACTTCAACCGCTATATTCAAGACGCTTATTTGTCTGAAAACGAGAAACGGTATTATAATAAGTCCGCACCCGAGAGCAAAAAAATCGACGATAGCCGCGGCTAAGGTCGTACTCGAAGCGGCGGTGGCGGCAGGCGCTCCCGAAGACATCATCGGTTGGATAGACGTTCCGTCTCTCGAAATGACGAACTTAATAATGAAAGAAGCCGACATAATACTCGCTACCGGCGGTCCCGGTATGGTCAAGGCGGCTTATAGCTCGGGCAAACCCGCTTTGGGCGTAGGCGCGGGCAATACTCCCGCGATAATCGACGAAACCGCAGACTTAACTTTGGCGGTCAACTCCATTATCCACAGCAAAACTTTCGACAACGGTATGATTTGCGCTTCCGAGCAGTCGGTAATCGTACTTGACTCCGTGTACGACACGGTCAAGGAAGAGTTCGCAAGTCGCGGTTGCTACTTCCTCAACAAAGAAGAGACCGAAAAGGTAAGAAAGACCATTATAATTAACGGCGCGCTCAACGCTAAAATAGTAGGACAGAAAGCAGTGAAGATAGCCGAGCTTGCCGGCGTAACCGTACCCGAAGGAACGAAAATTCTTATCGGCGAAGTAGAAAGCGTAGAGCTTTCGGAAGAGTTTGCGCACGAAAAACTTTCTCCCGTACTCGCAATGTACAGAGCCGCCGATATTCAGGACGCTTTCGGAAAAGCCGAACACCTTATAGCCGACGGCGGATACGGACACACTTCTTCCATTTATCTTAACGTAAATACCGAACAGGAGAAATTAGCCGAATTCCAAAGCAGAATGAAGACTTGCAGAATTTTAGTCAACACTCCCTCTTCGCAGGGCGGTATCGGCGACCTCTACAACTTCAAATTGCGTCCCTCGCTCACGCTCGGTTGCGGCAGTTGGGGCGGTAACTCCGTTTCTGAAAACGTCGGAGTAAAACATCTTATCAATATAAAAACAGTAGCGGAAAGGAGAGAAAATATGCTTTGGTTCAGAGCTCCCGAAAAGATATATATAAAGAAAGGTTGCTTGCCGGTAGCCCTCGACGAATTAAAAACCGTAATGGGCAAGAAGAGATGCTTTATCGTCACCGACAGTTTCCTTTATAACTACGGCTACACCAAGCCTATCACCGACAAACTCGACGAAATGGGCATAGTTCATACCACTTTCTTCGACGTGGCTCCCGATCCTACGCTCGCTTGCGCTAAGGAAGGCGCGGCGCAGATGAGAGCTTTCAAGCCCGATTGCATCATAGCTTTGGGCGGCGGTTCCGCTATGGACGCAGGCAAAATCATGTGGGTTATGTACGAACACCCCGAAGTCGACTTTATGGATATGGCTATGCGCTTTATGGATATAAGAAAGCGTGTTTACACCTTCCCGAAGATGGGCGAAAAAGCATACTTCATCGCTATACCTACTTCCGCGGGAACGGGCAGCGAAGTGACGCCTTTCGCGGTAATCACCGACGAAAGCACCGGCGTAAAGTATCCTCTTGCCGACTATGAATTGTTGCCCAAAATGGCAATTATAGATACCGATTTCCACATGAGCGCTCCGAGAGGACTTACCGCGGCAAGTGGTATCGACGCCGTCACTCACGCGTTGGAGGCCTATGCTTCCATGCTCGCTACCGACTACACCGACGGTCTTGCGCTCAAAGCATTGAAGACTATCTTTACTTATCTCCCCAGAGCTTACGACAACGGTCTTAACGACGTCGAAGCGAGAGAAAAAATGGCTAACGCCGCCACGATGGCAGGTATGGCTTTCGCCAACGCCTTCTTGGGAGTATGCCACTCTATGGCTCATAAATTAGGCGCTTTCCACCATCTCCCGCACGGGGTAGCCAACGCGCTCATGATAGACGAAGTGTTGCGTTTCAACGCCGCCGAGGTTCCCGCAAAGATGGGTACCTTCCCGCAGTACGGATATCCGCACACTCTCGCCCGTTACGCCGAAGTAGCCGACTATCTCGGGATAAAAGGAGATAACGACCAAGAAAAACTCGACAACTTAATAAAAGAAATAGATAAACTGAAAGAGAAAGTGGGAATTAAGGCTACGATAAAGGAATACGTGCCCGACGAAGCGGATTTTCTTAATAGGTTGGACGAAATGACGGAACAGGCTTTCGACGATCAATGCACGGGAGCGAACCCGAGATATCCGTTGATGAGCGAGATAAAACAAATGTATCTTGACGCTTATTACGGAAAGACCTTTACCGAAAAGGAAGTTCCTACCTACGAATTCAAGAAAGAATCCGACGTGCACGACTTCAAAGAAGCGTATCGTAAAAACAAATCCGTACGCAAATAGTGGGAGGTAACATATGAATTTAGACAGAGTTATTGCCGTAAGAAACAATAAGACCGTCTATCGCGACGGCGACAACTGCGTAAAGGTATTCGACAGCGAGTTTTCCAAAGCGGATATCCTTAACGAAGCTCTCAATCAGGCGAGGGTGGAAGAGACCGGGCTCAATATCCCCAAGATAAAGGAAGTCACTACTATCGACGGGAAGTGGGCTATCGTGTCCGAATTTATTAAGGGCAAGACCTTAGCCAGACTTATGGAGGAGAACCCCGAAAAGAAACACGAGTATCTCGAAAAGTTCGTTGACTTGCAGATAGAGGTTCATTCCCGGAAGTGTCCCCTTCTCAACAAGTTGAAAGACAAGATGAACAGAAAGATTTCGCAGGCGGATTTGGACGCAACCACCCGTTACGACCTTCATACCCGTCTGGAAGGAATGCCTAAACACACCAAACTTTGCCACGGCGACTTCAACCCCTCCAACATTATAATCACGGACGACGGCAAGGCGTATATAATCGACTGGTCGCACGCGACGCAGGGCAACGCTTCCGCCGACGTCGCAAGGACGTACCTTTTGTTCTGGCTGGCGGGAGAAATCGACGACGCCAACGAATACCTCGACCTTTTCTGCAAAAAAACCGACACAGCAAAACAGTACGTCCAGAAATGGATGCCTATCGTGGCGGCTTCTCAGTCGGTCAAAGGCAACGAAAAGGAAAGAGAATTCCTTCTTTCGTGGGTAGACGTGGTAGATTACGAATAAAAGGAGAAAAATTATGGTTAAGATTATGGTATGTATAGGTAGTTCCTGTCATCTCAAAGGCTCTCGTCAGGTGGTGGAACGGCTCCAATACCTCATCGCCGAAAACGGACTCAAAGAGAAAGTCGAACTCGGCGGAACGTTTTGTATGGGCAGATGTCAGGAAGGCGTATGCGTGACGGTCGACGGCGACTTTTTCTCCGTGACTCCCGACGTAGCGAAAAAGTTCTTTGAAGAAAACGTTCTTCCGAGAGTAAAATAAGGGAGCATAGAAAAAATGGTGATAATACAAGTATGCGTAGGCAGTTCTTGTCACCTCAAAGGAGCTCCGCAAATAGTGGAGCTCTTGCAAAAACGCATTGCGGAAGAAGGTCTGGAAGACGAAATAGTGCTTACCGGTAGTTTTTGCGCGGGCAAGTGCAACAGAGTAGGCGTGACTATTACGGTAAACGACGATATATACACGGGAATCACCGTCGAGAACTTTAACGAGTTCTGGAACGATAAAGTTAAACCCGCCGTTATGAAAAACAGATAACAAAAGAAAAAGGAAGTAAAAAACGATGAACAAAATAACGATAATCGGAAGCGGAAGAGTAGGTTCTACGATAGCCTACTCGCTGACTTGCAGAGGACTTGCGTCCGAAATAGTGATAATCGATATTAACGGCGAAAGAGCGTTGGGCGAAGCGTTGGATATACGTCAGGGGTTGCCGTTCGACGAGCCATGTTCGGTATACGCGGGCAATTACGAAGACGCGAAAGACTCCGACATAGTAATCATTACGTCGGGGATAGCAAGGCAGCCGGGACAAACCCGTCTCGACCTCATCAAGACGAATATAAGCATTCAGAAATCCATTATCCCCGAAATAGTAAAACACGCTCCCGACGCGGTTTACGTAATGGTCAGCAATCCCGTAGACGTACTTACTTACACTTTTTGCCGTCTATCGGGAATACCCGAACATAAGATTATCGGGTCGGGAACCATTCTCGACACCGCAAGACTTCGTTCGAGACTTGCCGAATACTGCGATATAGACGCCGGCAGCATAAACGCTTACGTTTTCGGAGAACACGGCGATTCGTCCTTTATTCCGTGGTCGGTCGCGAACATCGCGGGAGTACCCGTGGATATGTACGAGAACGGCTTGTTCGACAACAAGATACTGACGTCTAAAATAGACAAAGCGGAAATAGAAAAATACGTAAGAAGCTCCGGTTCCCGCGTGATAGCGAGAAAGGGCGCTACCTTCTACGCCGTATCAAGCAACGTATGCCATATCTGCAAAGCGATTTTGAGAGGAACGAACACCGCTATGACGGTATCCACCCTTATGCACGGAGAGTACGGAGTGGACGACGTGTGTTTAAGCACCCTCGCCATAGTGGGCAAGGGCGGCGTCGTCGGCAAAGTAAACCTGCCCCTTAACGAAGAAGAGGTGGCGGCTCTCGGTAAAAGCGCGGGTATACTGAAAGGAATAATAAAAGAACTCGATTTATAAAGGGGTAAATTCGGAATATGGACTTTCTTACGTTAAAAAAATCGAACTGCAAGAACTGTTATAAATGTATCCGCCACTGTCCGGTTAAATCCATAAGGTTTTCGGGCAATCAGGCTCACATTATCGGCAACGAATGTATTTTGTGCGGACAATGTTTCGTCGTATGTCCGCAAAACGCGAAGGAAATAACCAGCGAAGTAGAAAAAGCGAAAGTTCTTATCCAGTCGGGCAATCCGGTAATCGCAAGCCTTGCGCCGTCGTTTATCGCAAACTACGACGGTATAGGTATTAACGGTATGAAAGAAGGCTTGAAAAAACTCGGTTTTTACGACGCCGAAGAGACTGCCGTAGGGGCTACTATCGTAAAGAGAGAGTACGAAAGAATGTTGCGCGAAGAAGGCAGAGATATAGTAATATCTTCGTGCTGTCATTCAATTAACTTGCTTATACAAAAATATTTTCCGCGAGAACTGCCGTATCTTGCCGACGTAATGTCGCCCATGCTCGCGCATGCGGAAGATATTAAAAAAAGACATCCCGACGCGAAAGTCGTGTTTATCGGACCGTGCGTATCGAAAAAGGACGAAGCCGACTATTACGAGGGATTGACGGACGCCGTCCTCACTTTCGAGGAGCTTACCGAATGGCTCAAAGACAGCGGGGTAGAACTTAAATCCGATATGGACGACGCGGAAGAAAGCAGAGCGAGATTTTTCCCGACGACGGGAGGAATTCTGAAGACCCTTACGGAGAATCTTCCCGAATATCAGTATATGGCTATCGACGGCGTCGAGAACTGTATCGCCGCGTTGCGGGATATGGAAAACGGCAATATCCATCACGCTTTTATCGAGATGTCCGCTTGCGTCGGTAGTTGTATAGGCGGTCCAGTCATGGAAAAATATCATCGTTCGCCCGTAAAGGACTATATAGCGGTATCGCGTTACGCCGGGAAGAAAGACTTTAACGTGGTTCAACCCGAAAGTATAGAGATAAAAAAACATTTCATTCCCATCGAGAAAAAGAACCCTCGTCCGACCGAGGAGGAGATAGAAAAGGTACTTCGCGAAATGGGCAAGACGAAGCCCGAAGACGAACTTAACTGCGGTTCCTGCGGGTACGACACCTGCCGCGAAAAGGCTGTCGCCATATTGCAGGGCAAGGCGGAAATATCGATGTGCCTGCCGTATCTTAAAGAAAAAGCGGAAAGTTTTTCCGACTGTATCGTCAACAATACCCCCAACGGACTTTTCGTCCTCAACGAAAAACTCGAAGTTCAGCAGATAAACCTTGCCGCAAGGAAGATAATGAATATCCGTTCGGCGTCCGACGTACTCGGAGAACCCGTCGTGAGGATACTTGATCCGGCGGAGTTCCTGAAAGTTCTGGAAACGAAACGCGGATTGAAAAACAAGCGTATCTACCTTGCCGAATACGACAAATACGTCGAACAAACCATAGTATACGATTCGGTATACCATTTGCTCATTTGTATAATGCGCGACGTGACCGATGAAGAGAAAGAAAAAGAGAAGAAAGAAAACATCAGCCGTCAGACGGTGGAAATCGCCGATAACGTGGTAGACAAACAGATGCGTATCGTTCAGGAAATAGCTTCGCTTCTCGGAGAAACCGCCGCAGAGACGAAGATAGCTCTTACAAAATTGAAGGAGTCCATAATCAATGAATGATTTATGCGTCGATATAGGATATAAGAGCATCAATCACTTCGGGGAACAACTCTGCGGAGACCACGTCGACGTGGTGGAACAGAACGAGAATTCCACCGTAGTGGTTCTTGCCGACGGACTGGGGAGCGGAGTCAAGGCGAGTATCCTTTCCACCCTTACGTCGAAGATTATTTCCACGATGATGGCGGAAGGACTTTCAATAGAAGACTGCGTGGAAACTATCGCCGCTACGCTGCCTATATGTTCTGTCAGGGGAGTAGCCTATTCCACATTTACAATTATCCATATCGTGGATAACAAGGAAGCGGAACTTATTCAGTACGACAATCCGCAGGTTATTCTATTAAGAGACTGTAAGAATTACGAATATCCGAAAGTCGAAATAAACATCGGCGGAAAAAAGATATTCAAGTCGGTGATAAAACTACGCGAGGGGGATATTTTCGTGGCGATGAGCGACGGGTGTCCGCACGCGGGGCTCGGTATGAGATACAACTTCGGTTGGAGCCGGGCGGAAATAATAAGTTTTTTGGAGACGATAGCTCACGTAGGTTATACCGCGAAGACGTATTCCACCATATTAGTGGACGAATGTAACAAACTCTACGGGTACAAACCGGGCGACGATACCACAGCCTGCGTGATAAAGGTAAGGCAGAGAGTGCCTATGAATATTCTGTTCGGACCGCCCGCAAACCGCGACGACGCAAACAGAATGATGGCTTTGTTTTTCTCGAAGGAAGGAAAACATATCGTATGCGGAGGCACTACTTCGTCGATAGCGGCAAAATACCTCGGCAAACCCATAAAAGCCAACCTTAATTACTTCGGCGGAGACGTACCTCCCACGGCGGAAATCGAAGGCGTGGATTTAGTGACCGAGGGCGTAATCACTATAAATAAGGTTTTGGAATACGCAAAAGACGCTTTGAGCGAAAACAAACTTTACGAAAAGTGGAGCGTGGGACGGGACGGCGCGAGCCTTATATGCCGACTTCTTTTCGAAGAAGCCACGGATATAAACTTTTACGTCGGCAGAGCGATGAACCCCGCTCATCAGAACCCCGACCTGCCGATAAACTTCAATATAAAAATGAACCTCGTCGAAGAGCTTTCCAAGTGTCTTCGTCAGATGGGCAAAAAGATAAAAGTAAGTTATTTTTAAGGAGAGAAACGATAAGGATATGAGAAAATTCGATACGAAAGTACAATACCTCAAATACAAGGTTTTGAGAGAAGTCGCGAGAGAGGCGTGGGCGGACAGATTGCCCGATACGGCTATCGACATACCGAAGACCATCGTCCCCGGCAAAGTTCCTACCATGCGTTGTTGCGTGTATAAAGAAAGAGCAATTCTCGCCGAAAGAGTGAAGATAGCTATGGGCGGAGATACCGAGAACCCTAACGTAATCGAAGTCATCGACATAGCTTGCGACGAGTGTCCTATGGGCGGATACGAAGTCACTAATTCCTGCCGCGGGTGTCTTGCTCACCGTTGCGAAGACGTTTGCCGTTTCGGCGCTATTACCTTCGACCACAACCACGTCGCGCATATCGACAAGACCAAGTGTAAGGAATGCGGTTGTTGCGCGAAAGTTTGTCCTTACAGCGCTATCCACAACTATAAGCGTCCTTGCGAAACCGCTTGTAAAGTCAAGGCTATATCCATGGGCGAGGAAAAGGAAGCGTGCATAGATAATTCCAAGTGTATAGCCTGCGGAGCCTGCGTATATCAGTGTCCTTTCGGGGCTATCACAGACAAGTCGTTTATCCTTAACGTAATCGACCTCATAAAGAAGAGCGAGAAAAACACTAAGTTCAAGGTATTCGCGATAGTCGCGCCCTCTATTTCAAGTCAGTTTACCTACGCGAAGTTAGGACAGGTAATAAGCGGACTTAAAAAATTAGGGTTCTATACCGTCATAGAAGCGGCTCTCGGAGCCGATATGGTAGCGCAAGCCGAGTCGAAAGAACTTGCCGAAAAAGGCTTCCTTACTTCCTCCTGCTGTCCCGCTTTCGTAGATTATATCAACAAAAACTTCCCCGACCTGAAACCTTTCGTGTCGCATAATCTTTCGCCGATGGCTACGATAGCGAAATATATCAAGGAACACGAAGCGCCCTGCAAGACGGTGTTTATCGGACCGTGTACCGCAAAGAAAGCCGAAGTTCGGAAAGAGAGCGTAAAACCCTACGTCGACGAAGCGATGACGTTTGAAGAATTGCAGGCTTTATTTGACAGCAAGGATATAGACATTACCGCCTTGCCCGAAGACGTTTTGGACAACGCCTCTTATTTCGGCAGAATATTCGCCCGTTGCGGAGGACTTTCCGACGCGGTCAAAGAGGGAATTAAGGAGCAAAACCTCGATTTTGAAGTCAAACCTTATTCCTGCGACGGTATAGAGGCGTGCAGAATGGCTCTGCTTATGAAGAGTAAAGGAAGGCTCGACGCAAACTTTATCGAAGGTATGGCGTGTATAGGCGGTTGTATCGGCGGCGCAGGGTGCCTTACTCACGGAGAAAAGAACAAAGCCGAAGTGGACAAGTACGGTATGCAGGCTTACGAAAAGACTATAGCCGACGCCGTATCCGTCTTAAAGAAAGACTGACGGAAAAAATATTAAAAAAAACAGCTTCTGCGACGAGACAAAAATCCAAGAGAAGTGATACAATTATAGTAGATAAAAAATACTTGATAAAGTAAAAAATAAATATAAAAGTGAGGTTATTAAAATGGCAAAAATCGATTTAGCTAAATACGGTATTACCGACGTAAAAGAGATAGTGCATAATCCCTCTTACGAAACCTTGTTCGAAGAAGAAACCAAACCCGGTCTCGAAGGTTACGAGAAGGGACAGGTAAGCGAACTCGGCGCGGTAAACGTAATGACCGGTATCTACACCGGACGTTCCCCCAAAGATAAATTCATCGTTGTGGACGAAAACTCCAAAAACACCGTCTGGTGGACGAGCGAAGGCTACAAGAACGACAACCACCCCGCCTCGGAAGAGACCTGGAAAGCCGTTAAAGAAATCGCCGTTAAAGAACTCTGCGGCAAAAAACTTTACGTAGTAGACGCTTTCTGCGGCGCCAACCACGATACCCGTATGGCGGTTCGTTTCATCGTCGAAGTAGCATGGCAAGCGCATTTCATAAAGAATATGTTTATTCGCCCCACCGAGGAAGAACTCGAAAACTTCGAACCCGACTTCGTCGTCTACAACGCCTCCAAAGCTAAGGTTGAAAACTATAAAGAACTCGGACTCAATTCCGAAACCGCAGTCGTATTCAACATAACCAGTCGCGAACAGGTCATTATAAACACCTGGTACGGCGGAGAAATGAAGAAAGGTATGTTCTCGATGATGAACTACTATCTCCCCTTGAAAGGAATAGCTTCCATGCACTGCTCGGCTAACACCGATATGGACGGAAAGAACACCGCTATCTTCTTCGGACTTTCCGGCACCGGAAAGACCACCCTTTCCACCGACCCGAAGCGTCTCCTTATCGGCGACGACGAACACGGCTGGGACGATAACGGCGTGTTCAACTTCGAAGGCGGCTGCTATGCCAAGGTCATCAACCTCGATAAGGATTCCGAACCGGATATCTATAACGCGATAAAGCGCAACGCCCTGCTCGAAAACGTTACCGTCGATGAAAACGGCAAGATCGATTTCGCCGATAAGAGCGTTACCGAAAACACCCGCGTTTCCTATCCTATCACACATATTAAGAATATTGTACGCCCCGTTTCGGCGGCGCCCGCGGCAAATAACGTTATATTCCTTTCTGCCGACGCTTTCGGTGTATTACCGCCCGTATCTATACTCACGCCCGAGCAAACGCAGTATTACTTCCTTTCCGGCTTTACCGCAAAACTCGCGGGTACCGAGCGCGGCATAACCGAACCCACGCCTACGTTTTCGGCTTGCTTCGGTCAGGCGTTCCTCGAACTGCACCCGACAAAGCATGCCGAGGAACTCGTTAAGCGTATGCAGAA
>CACXFJ010000115.1 GCA_902766965.1 uncultured Eubacteriales bacterium
CGAAAACGTAAACTTTCCCTTCGGTGGCGTCGTAAAGTCTGGTCATAAGGCTTATAAGAGTCGTTTTTCCGCACCCCGTACCGCCGAGAATTCCCACGCTGTCGCCTTTATTTACCGACAAGGTGACGTGTTCCAACGACGGAGAAACGTTCCCATCGTAGCGGAAAGTCACGTCGTCAAGGCGTATTGCGGGTTCGTTTTCGTTAAATTCCGCTCCCGCTCCTTCAACCATAGACGGTTTTACCGCAAGGACTTCGTTAATTCTCGAAGCCGAAGCAGAGGCTTTCGTGAAGGTGACCAAAAGGTTTGCGAAGACCACCATTGCGTTAAGTATCTGCGTCATATAGTTTATGAGAGCGATTATTTCGCCCTGCGTTAAGTCGCCGTAGTAGACGGTTTTTCCGCCGAAATAGAGAATGGCGATTACCGCAAGGTTAAGCACGGCGTAGGTAAGGGGATTAAGGATAGCCGATAAAGCTCCCGCTTTTATGGAGGAAGAGGAAAGGCTTTCGCTCGCCGCGGCGAAACCGGCTTTTTCTCTGTCTTCCGCGTCGAAAGCTCGTACTACTCTCGCTCCCGCAAGGTTTTCTCTCGTGAGCCTCGATACGTCGTCGAGTTTTTCTTGCACCTTTTTGTATTTAGGCATGGTTCCCGTCAATATAAGGAACAGAGCAATTCCTATTAACGCCGACGCTCCGATAAAGATAAGCGACAACTTTACGTTAATGAGCATAGCCATAATTATCGCGCCCACGACTATGAAGGGAGCGCGCAAAACGAGACGAATGAACATCGCCACGGCTTGTTGCGTTTGGTTTACGTCGGAAGTAAGACGGGTAATTAAGGATATGGTGGAGAACCTGTCGAGTTCCGCATAAGAAAAAGTGTTAATGTGGGCGTATAGGTCCCTTCTTAAATTAGTTCCGAACCCCAAAGAGGCTCTGCTTGCAAAAAACTGCGCCGTCAAAGCAAAACCAAGTCCCAAGACGCCGAGGACTAAAATAATCACTCCGCCGTAAATAAGACCGCCGAAATCGCCCTTTTGCCCCATAGGAATGGCTTTATCTATAATCCACGCCACAACTATCGGCGTGAAGAGTTCGAACAAGGCTTCGACGAGTTTGAAGAGAGGGCCCAAAACGGTTTTCGCCCGGTAGCCTTTAAGATAAGGAGTGAGTTTTAACATATATCTACCTGTAATTATAATATTAATTAATGCTCGTTAATACTTGAACGGTTACATTTTAACATTATTTACCGCTTGCGTAAAACGTTTTGCGGCGGTTGGTCGTTTCTTATTTCGGGGAAGAGGCTTTCGGGAGCAAAAAGGAGTATTCCGCAACAGTATCGACGAAATAATCGACGAAAGAAGTTACGCAAATCGCAGGGAAAGAGAACAACGGTTTCTTTCGTCCGGACGGAGAAAGTTTTTTTCTGAAAGTTGCCGTATTGACGGAAAGGCGGCGGAAGTATATAATTTATATGTCAAAACAAACATTCAAGGGGACTTAAAATGAAACTCGATAGTGCGTATAAGAACAAAAAACAAAGCGCGGCGTTTATGTTCGATTTTATCGGAAGCGTCATCGCTAAATTTTCCAAACGAGATTGCGGAAGTCAAGGCGAACGCGACGCCGTAAACTATATGGCGGAAACGGTAAAACCTTACGCCGATACCGTAACCACGGAACCTTATAAAGTCAATACGTTGGCTTTTATGGGTTGGATATACATTACGGTGACGTTGATACTCGCGGCGTTCGTCGTTGCGTTTTTTGCGCCGCTGATTTCAATAGTATTGATTTTGGTTGGAATGGCGATAATGGTGCTGGAATTCGTATTCTATAAAAAGGTCGTGGACAAACTGTTTCCCGAAAGAGAATCGCTCAATATGACCGCTATAAAGAAGCCGTCGGGAGAAGTGAAACGCAGAGTAATAATAAGCGGACACGCCGACGCGGCGTACGA
The DNA here is from genome assembly GCA_902766965.1 of uncultured Eubacteriales bacterium. GTDB lineage: Bacteria > Bacillota > Clostridia > Christensenellales > DTU072 > CAG-1782. The sequence continues at coordinate 1,969 of CACXFJ010000115.1, forward strand.
ATGGACGCTTAATTATTATTTAGGGGGTAAGGCGTTTATAGCGCATTTCCTCATTTCGATAATAGGTATACTGTATTTTACCGCGGTGGCGGTCGCGGCGTGCGCTAAGGGGTATCTATTTACTCACTGTACCGATACCGCCGTCAATATAGCGATGGGTTGCGGCGGAATATTCGTTCCGTTCTGGATACTCATGTATTTCCTTTTCAACCCGAAAATAATTTCCGACGGAGCTACCGATAATCTTACCGGTTGCGCTATGGGAATAAGTTTTCTCAAAGCTCTCTCCGACAATAATATAACTTTCGAACATACCGAGGTAGGCTGCATCTGCGCCGGAGGCGAAGAGGCGGGATTACGCGGAGCGAAAGCGTGGGTCAAGGCTCACAAGGACGATTTCGGAGACTGTCCGACCACGATACTCTGTATAGACACGATAAGGGAAGAAGACCATATGCTCGTCAACTATAAGGATATGAACGGCATGGTAAAATGCGATAAAGAAGCCACGGATTTATGGCTCGAAGCCTGCGAAAAAGAGGGCGTGAAGTGTAAGAAAGGAAGCGTTGCGTTAGGCGCTACCGACGCGGCGGCGTACACGGCGGGCGGTTTCAACAGCGTATGCGTGACCGCGATGAACTTCAATTTGCCGAGATATTATCACACGCGACTCGACGTAGCCGAGGACGTCGATAAAGAATGTCTGGAAAAGACTTTCGGAGTGCTGTGCCGCTTCGTAGAAGAAATTGACGAACTCGCCGAGAACGGAAAATAGAATAAATCGAACGCCGCTTATACCGAGCGGCGTTTTTCGTAGACTAAGGTATTAAACTCGGTTTGCGGAATAAAACTAATATCGAGTAAAAAACGGAATAAGAATTTGTTACGAAATTTATATAAATTTAATGTTATTTTAAGTTAGGGTAATTATTATACAACTGTAAAAGAAATTCACCGTCCGAAAGAAGGCGGGAACAAAATCGAAAGGAGAAGAGAAAATGGAAACTTTGAAAAATCTCGTCAAGAGAATTAAGTGGGAAACCGTCATTACCGCGATTATCGCAATAGTCGTAGGTATCGTGTTTATAGTCACTCCCGCGTCTTCGGGAGCGGTACTTTGTTACGTTGCGGGCGTGATGATACTCGCGCTCGGAATTTATTTCTTCGTTAAGTTCTTTACGGCAAGGTTCGCTATCCCCGGATTTTTGGTGTACGGAATAATGCTTATGTTGCTCGGGATATTCTGCCTCGCCCGTCCGGACGTGGTACTCGGAATAATCACGGTAGTATTCGGCATCTATCTCGTGATGGACGGTTTGTTTAAGGTACGCGACGGTATTCAGTGCGTACGCGACCACGTTAAGGGAGGCTGGGTATTGTTTATCCTCGCGGCGCTTACGATAGTGCTCGGACTTATAGTTATGTTCGGTTCGTTCGATTCCATTATGATTATGGCGGGCGTATCCCTTATTATCGACGGTATATGCGACGTAATAGCCACCGTTTATTACAGCGCTTACGTTCATAAGGTAAAAAAGACCGTTAAGAAAGAGTTCGAACGCAGTCGCATGGAAGACGTAAGCGACGTAGTCGACGTAACCGATTCGGACGAAAACAAATAGTCCGTTCCGTGAGATAAAGAAACGCAACCTAATCCGCTCTTTCGACAAAACCGAGGGGCGGTTTTTCATATCTTCGCCATGAAAAATATAGATACGTTATGCAAAAATATATTTTTTGTGTTAATATATACATATAATAAACTTAAAGGACGAAGAAAATGCAAGAAAAACGTTTTGCCGTGTTGTTCGACGCGGATAACAACAGCAAAGATTATATAAAGACGGTAATGGACGAAGTGACCGACGAGGGCGTCGTTACCTATAAAAGAATGTACGGCGACTGGACGAACAGTAATCTTAAATCGATGAAAGATATAATTTTGGAATATTCCATTACGCCGATGCAGCAGTACGCCTACACCACGGGCAAGAACTCCACCGATTCGGCAATGATAATAGACGCGATGGATATTCTTTATACGGGCAAGGTGGACGGATTTTGTCTCGTATCATCCGACAGCGATTTTACAAAACTCGCTTCGAGATTGAGGGAAGCGGGAATGTACGTCATCGGCATGGGGAAGAAACAAACTCCCAAGGCTTTCGTCGCCGCCTGCAACCGTTTTAAGTTCGTCGATTTGATTAACGAAGAAGTAGCCAAGCAGGAGATAGAAAAGAAAGTAAAAAAGACCGCAGCGAAAAAGACGAAGACGAAACCGAAAATCGAACAGAATTCCACTACGCCCCTCGAGGAAGTGAAGAGAGCGATAGCCAAGATTATCGAAGACAACTCCGATGAGAACGGGTGGCTTCTGGCAAGCCTCGTCGGCAACCGTTTGCAGAATAAGTATTCCGATTTCGATTACAGAAACTACGGATATAAAAGTTTTACCGATTTTCTCAACAAGACGGGATTCGAAACGAAGAGTATTCAGGACTTAAACAACAAGAAAAACCCGACCGGTTCTCTCGTGTACGTCAAGATAAAATAAAGTTTCGATTTTTAAGCGTTTTTTCGTAAAAAAAATAAATAAGTGTAAAAATATATTTACAAAGAGAGAACGCTGTGGTATCATATATAGATATAATATAATTTGTTTTTAAGGAGTATTATGTTAAGCGAACAACCAGACCCTGAACCTGACAGTATCATTTTGTCATCGGTATTCATCGTCCTACTCGTGCTGTTATCGGGATTCTTTTCGGCGACCGAAACGGCTTTCAGCTCGGCAAACCGTACCAAACTAAAAGTAAAAGCCCAAGACGGGAACAAAGCGGCGCAGAATGCCATTAAACTTATCGACAAGTTCGATAAGCTGCTTTCGGCAATTCTCGTCGGCAACAACCTCGTCAACATTACGTTGTCCGTGCTGTTCAATAATATTTTCGAAACGGCAATACACAATCCCGCCGTCAGCGGTGTCGTATCTGTAGCGGTATCCACGGTAATAGTCCTTACTTTCGGCGAAATCACTCCGAAAATGATAGCCAAAGAAAACTCCGAAAAAGTGGCGATGGCTTTCGGATATCCGATGAAAGCCATAATGGTTATTTTGTATCCTATTACGATAATATTTGCGGGACTCAAATTTTTACTTAAAAAGATTTTCAAAAATAAATCGGACGACAGAATTACCGAAGAAGAATTGCTTTCCATCGTGGAAGAAGCGCAGGAAGACGGTTCTCTCGATATGCAGGAAAGAGAGCTTATTTCCAGCGCGATAGAATTCGACGACTCCGAAGTGCAGGACATTTTCGTGCCGAGAGTCAACGTAATCGCGGTATCGGTGGATATGTCGATGGAAAAGATAAAAGAGCTGTTTTTAGAGCATAACTTTTCCAGAATGCCCGTTTATAACGGCACTATCGACAGCATAATCGGTATGATACACAATATAGACTTTTTTACCGCGCTCGAAAAAGGCGAGCAGACCATAAAGAACTATATTACCCCGGTGGCGGTCGCTACGGAACATATGAAAATATCCACTTTGCTGAAAACTTTGCAAAGACAGAAAGTTCATATGGCGGTGGTCGTGGACGAATACGGCGGAACTTTGGGAATAGTCACTTTGGAAGATATCCTCGAAGAGTTGGTCGGAGAAATTTGGGACGAACACGACGAAGTAATAAATTATTTTACCCAAGTGGACGACAAGACCTATATCGTGGACGGCAGGGCGGAACTCGATAAGTTTTTCGAAACTTTCGGTATAGACAAAGACGAAGCGGAGAAGTTCGATTCGCAGACCGTAAGCGGTTGGGTGATAGAACAGACGGGAGATATACCGAAAAAGTTCCAGTCTTTCGATTATAACAACCTTACTATAATAGTAAACCGCCTTACGCAGAGAAAAATTCTCGACGTAAAGGTCAAAATTAACCCACCCGAAGAAGAAACTTCCGACAAGGACAAAGACAAAGCGGAATAATCGTTCGGTAGTAAATATTCAGATTACTTTATTTAATCCGTCGGATTTTCGGCGGATTATTTTTATGCGGCTAAAAGCAGATTGAAAAAACGTGATATGAACGTTTTGCAGACAAGGAGTCGGATTGCGTTTATTTTTTGTTGCGTAAAGAAACGTAATATGAACGTTTCACAGGTAAGGAGTGGTCAGATTGCGTTTATTTTTTGTGAAAGCGGAGCGTAGGCGTACTAAGTACGGTAGAGAACGCTTTCGCAAAAGTCGTGAAAAACTATAAATATATATCCGCTTATTTGTTGTTATCGGATATAGTCGTTTGCGAATAATTAAATCTTCTGTTTTTACGACGTAAAGAAACGTAATATGAACACTCCTAAGTTGCTTGTAAATAAGCATTATGTATGTTAAGATAGTAGCTATGTGTGAAAAGCGGGGATAAACAGAAGAAATGAGAGAAAAGACAGCGAAAGAAGCAATTCAGTTATCGGATCATTTTACTTATAAAAAGTTGTTAAGGTTCGTCGCAAGCCCGATAATAATGATGGTGTTCACGTCGATTTACGGAATAGTCGACGGCTTGTTCGTGTCCAACATGGTCGGCAAGTACGCCTTCGTAGCGTTGAACTTCGTGTATCCGTTTATTATGATTTTGGGCGGCACGGGATTTATGATAGGTACGGGCGGCAGCGCGCTCGTCGCAAAAGAACTCGGTCGCGGAAATAAGGAAAAAGCCGACAGATATTTTACGATGATGATAATAGTCACCGTAATTTTGGGCGCGGTAATCACGCCGATAGGAATGTTTGCGGTGCGTCCCGTCGCAAAGTTGCTCGGAGCTACCGAAGCGTTTTTGGAAGACAGCGTTCTTTACGGCAGAATAGTAATAGGGTTTACCACGGCGTTTATGTTACAGAACGTTTTTCAAAGTTTCCTTACCGTCGCGGAAAAACCGAAACTCGGCTTGCTTATTACCGTAATCGCCGGCGTAACCAACGCTATTCTCGACGCGCTGTTTATGGCGGTGTTCAAATGGGGTTTAGTCGGAGCTGCGGTCGCGACGGGGATAGGACAGCTCGTAGGCGGTATTATTCCCATCGTGTATTTCTGCGGAAAGAAAGAAAAACTCATAAAATTAGTCAAAACAAAACTTGAAATAAGACCTATATTACAGGCGATGACCAACGGTTCTTCCGAGCTTATGAGCAATATATCCATGTCGATAGTGGGCATGCTGTATAATGCGCAACTTATAAAATACGCGGGAGAAAACGGAGTCGCGGCGTACGGAACCATTATGTACGTTCAGTTTATATTCAACGCTATTTATATAGGCTACGCCATAGGGAGCGCGCCGATAATAAGCTATCATTACGGAGCGGAGAATAAAGCGGAACTGAAAAGTATGCTTAAACGGAGCGTGACTTTAATAGGAGCGGCGAGTTTGGTTCTGACGGCGACGGCAATCGCGGCGGCTTTGCCCCTTTCTAAAATTTTCGTCGGATACGATAAAGAACTTCTGGAAGTAACCGTCCACGGAATGAGAATATTCGCGGTGTCGTTTCTTTTGTCGGGACTTAACATTTTCGCTTCGTCTTTCTTTACCGCGTTGAACAACGGCTTGATTTCCGCGATAATATCTTTTATGAGAACCCTCGTATTTCAGACTGCCGCGGTGCTGTTTTTGCCTTATGCGTTGGGGCTTGACGGAATATGGTGGGCTATTACTATAGCCGAATGTTGCGCGTTCGTTATGTCGTTAGGGTTCGTTTTCGGCAAGAGAAAGAAGTACGGATATATGTAAATTATTATCGGACCGTTAAAAAAACGCCCTCGGTAACATTCTGAGGGCGTTGGCTTTTTGTGTGCAGTTTTAGTTTAATCGGTTCTATTTTCGTTA
>CACXFJ010000116.1 GCA_902766965.1 uncultured Eubacteriales bacterium
ATGCAGAGATTGCAGATGACCACCACCGAGGGTAAGAACGTTCACGTCTACGGAATAAGAGGCAATTTCGACGACGCGCAAACGGCTGTTAAGAGGGTTTTCGCAAGCGAAACCATTAAAAGTACCCTTGCCGAAAAGGGTTACGATTTAAGTTCGGCTAATTCCATCAACTTCGGCAGACTCCTGCCGCAGATAGTCTATTACGTTTCGTCCTACGTCGACTTACTGTCCAACGAAATGATAGACGACCGCGAACACATAAACTACGTCGTTCCTTGCGGCAATTTCGGCAACGTGCTTGCGGCTTACTACGCTAAAAAAATGGGCTTGCCGATAAAGCAACTTATCGTCGCGAGCAACGATAACAACGTGCTTACGGAATTCTTCTCGGACGGTATTTACGACAGCAACAGAGAGTTCTTCAAGACGATTAGTCCGTCTATGGATATTCTCGTCAGCAGCAATCTCGAAAGACTTCTCTACGAGATAGGGGACAGAAATCCCGAATTCGTAAGACCCCTTATGGAAAGGCTCGCCGACGGCGGAACGTACAGCATAGACGAAGATATGCTCTACGACAAACTCCCCGAGTTTTTGGCGTACTACTCTACGGAAGAAGAGACGAAAGAAGTAATCGATAACTTTTTCGACGAGTACGGTTACGTCCTCGACCCCCACACGGCGGTGGCGGTGAGCGCGCTGTTTAAGTATATGAACGAGGTCGGCGACAACACTACGAGCAGCATTATAGTAAGTACGGCAAGTCCGTTCAAATTCCCGCAGACGGTCTACGAAGCCGTTTCGCATAACGAAGAGGACGATCCGTTCAAGGCGGCGAAAAAGCTCGCCGCGTTTTCGGGCGAAACCGAACCGGAAGCAATTAGGAGCCTCTTGACGAAGCCCGTTTTGCACAGAGAAATAATAGACGTGGAAGAAATAGACGACGTTCTTCTCGCCATAGGAGAATAAAAAATGTTAGGTGACAAAAAAGTAGTTTATAGCGCGGTTCAGCCTACCGGTTGTATCACTTTGGGTAACTTTCTCGGAGCTATAAACAACTGGCTTAAAATGCCGGACGACTATCTTACCATATTTGCGATAGCCGATTTGCACGCCCTTACGGTAAGACAAAATCCCGCGGAGTACAGGCAGAGAGCGACGAGCTTTTTCGCGCAGTACCTTGCCTGCGGATTAGACCCCGAAAAGAGCATACTGTATTTTCAGTCTCACGTTTCCGCTCATACGGAACTTACCTGGATACTGAATTGCTTTACCTATATCGGCGAAGCCAACCGCATGACGCAGTTCAAGGATAAGTGCGCAAAACACGCCGATAACGTGAACGTAGGACTTATGGACTATCCCGTCCTTATGGCGAGCGATATTCTTTTGTATCAGACAGACTTCGTCCCCGTGGGGATAGACCAAAAACAGCATCTCGAACTTACGAGAGATATAGCGGAAAGGTTTAATAATCTTTACAGCCCCACGTTTACTTTGCCCGAACCGTTTATCGGAAAGCAGGGCGCTAAAATTTATTCCTTGCAGGATCCCGTGCAGAAGATGAGTAAATCCGACCCCGACGTAAACGGTTTTATAAGCCTAATAGATCCGCCCGACGTCATCGCCCGTAAGTTCAAACGCGCGGTAACGGACAGCGACGGAAGAATTATTATGTCGGACGACAAACCCGGCGTAAGCAATCTTCTTACCATTCTTTCGGGCGTTACCGATAAGAGCGTCGAGTCGATAGTAAACGATTTCGCCGGCAAAGGATACGCCGAATTAAAGTCGGAAGTAGCCGACGCGGTTATTGAACGTTTACGTCCCATTCAGGAAAGATACAACGCTCTTATAAAAGAAAAGGATTATCTCGCGTCGGTCTACAAGAACGGCGCCGAAGCCGCGGAAAAAATCGCCCGCAGAACTCTGTCGAAAGTGTACCGCAAAGTCGGTTTGGTGGAAAGATAATGTTCGGTTACGTCGTAATAGATAAGCCGAATATACTCATAAAGGACTATAACGTGTACAGAGCCTACTATTGCGGACTGTGCAAGGCGATAGGCAAACGTAACGGTCAGCTCAACCGCCTTACGCTAAACTACGATATAGTTCTGCTCGCTCTGCTCGGACACAATTACGAAAACCGCGACCCCGTTTTTTGCGAAGGGAGATGTTTCGTCCACCCCGTCGGGAAAAAACTATCCTACGTAAAACGTAACGATATTCTCGACCGTATCGCGGATATAAACGTTATTTTAGGGTATTATAAACTTACCGACGACGTCATCGACGAAAACAAACATCGTTCGGTAAGGAGTATAATGCGTCCTTCGTATAAAAAAGCCGCGAAGAGAATGAAAAGTTTCGACGAAGCGGTAAGACGCGGATACGACAGATTAAGGGAAGAAGAAAAGAAAAATTCCGATATATCGACTCTTGCAGACTGTTTCGGATATATACTTTCGGCATGCGGCGACGCCCTTACCGATAAATGCGACAAGAATTTAAGAAAGTTTCTTTTCTATATCGGGCGTTGGATATACGTTATCGACGCGTACGACGATATAAAAAAAGATTTTAAGGACAAGAGTTTTAATCCGTTTTTAAGAGAAATTAAAGAAACGGACGATAATTTTTATAATGAGGCGGAACGTAGGGCGAGAGAACTTCTCTACGAAGATATAGCCGTAGCGACCGATTGTTATAACGCTATGAAAATCGAAGTCAGCGAAGGACCGCTCAGCAATATAATATACAGAGGACTAAAGGACAGGACCGAGTTCGTCCTTAAAAGGAGAGGAGAAAAATGGCGAAAAGAAACCCGTTTGAAATATTAGGCGTAAGCGAAGACTGTAATCAGGACGAGTTATACGCCGCGTATAAAAATTTAAGGAACAAGTACGCGGATCAACGTTTCGAACCCGGAGAAGCGGGAGCGGAAGCTTGCGTAAAAATGCAGGAAATAGAGGACGCCTACAACGACGCCAACGATATTATCGCTTCGAGATACGAAATAAAATACACGGGCGACGACCTTAGCGCGGTTGATACCGCTATAAAGGCGGGCAATCTCGAAGAAGCGCAGAATATTTTGGATAACTGTATCCGCAGAACGGCAAAATGGCATTACTTGCAATCCGCCGTGTTTTTCCGCAAAAACTGGGTGGGCGACGCTTATAAGCAGCTCGAAATAGCCTGTCAGATGGAACCCGATAACGAACAGTTCAAAGAGGCGAAAAAGGCAATGGCTACGCACATTAAGGCGAACTCCACCACTCAGGACAATTCGTTCTACAACGAGAACAATAAAGAGGAAAGGACTTACGTCGATATGAACTCCACCCGCAATTCGAGAGGGTGCGACGTGTGCGACGTATGCAGCGCTCTTTTATGCGCCGACTGTTGTTGCGAATGTATGGGCGGAGATTTGATTTCCTGCTGTTAATCTGTCCGATATGAAAAACCCTCGCGATATAGGCAGAAGAATAGCGTTTGCGGGCGTAGGCTCGGCAATATCGCTGATTTTTGTCACGCTGGCGTATTTCGTATCGAATATGAGCCTTTCTTTTTACGTTCTTAGTTCGGTTGGAATAATGTTGCCTCTTACGCAGAACTATTACAGAGAAGGCGTCCTTGCGTCGGTGGCGGTCTCCGTCGTCGGCTTTTTTATAGCAAATCTAAAAATTATTCCTTTTGCCATGGCGAGCGGTTTTTACGTCGTGTTCGCCGTGTTCTGGCATAACAAAAATTTTAACAGATGGTTAGGGTACGCGATAAAATTCCTTTATTCCGGACTCGTGTTTTTCATTTTGTATAAACTTACTTCGCTTTTTACGGTAGACTTGTCAAATCTCCCGAAAATCGCCGCGTTGCCTTACGCCGCGTCTTACGCTATATTCAACGTAATTTTCTCTCTCGCGTTCATCGTCTACGATATTTTGGTCGAGCAAGGGTATATTTATCTGACTAAATTCGTTGTAAAGAAGATAAAGAGATAAGGGTTTTTTAATTAAACGCTTTCTTCGCTTGCGACCACCGCCTGATAGAGTAAGTTCTCGATATGTTTGTTTTTCAGGTAATAATAAGTCTTTTTGCCGTCTTTGTAGCAGTTTATCGCGCCGCCGTCTTTCAGCGTCCGCAACTGGTGACTTACCGCGCTTTGATTTAGCCCGGTGACGAAACTTATATCGTTGACGCACATATCGTCCATAGACAGAAGACAGATTATTTTCAGTCGCGTTTTGTCGGAAAACGCCGAGAAAAAATCGGCAAGACAGTCGGTCTCTTTTTCGACGGCAATGTAGTTTTCCAATATTTTTTCTATTTTCATTTATAAGCTCCTTCGTAACGACGCTATAATTTAAGTGCTTTCGTCGAAATTTAAGTTTTATGCGGATTGTGGCGACCCCCCTCGAAAATATGGTAAATTATGCACGAATGCGAAAAGAGTCGCATATTGTAGATTAACGTTAGATTATGGGGGAACGAATGGATATAACTCTTCCGATGTTGTTATTTTTGCTGTTAAACAACGGGAACAACGAATCCTGCTGCGACGGAAACGGCTGTTGCGACAGGACCACGCTCGCCATGTGCCTGTGCCTTCTTTGCCTGTCGTGACCGTCGAAGCGTCACGCGTGAAAAATCAACCCGAGCCGCTCCTTTTGCATGTTGACGGTTGAAATAATATAGATATTATGCTAAAATAATACCATCAAATTTTGAGGTGGCTCGGTGGTACGTATAGGCAACGATTGGGACGAAGTGTTGAAAGAGGAATTCAATTCCGAATATTATCAGGTTTTGAGAGGTTTCTTAAAACACGAATATTCGGCGGAAACCGTTTATCCGTCCATGTACGATATTTTCAACGCGTTCAAGGCTACGCCGTATAACGACGTCAAGGTGGTGATACTCGGACAAGACCCGTATCATCAACCGTCGCAAGCGCACGGAATGTGCTTTTCGGTAAAACCAGGCGTCCGTCTTCCGCCTTCATTAAAAAATATCTATCGGGAAATAACTAATGAATTAGGTATCCAAATGGGCGAAAGCGGATACCTAATGCCGTGGGCAAAGCAAGGCGTGCTTCTTATGAACACGATTTTGACCGTACGCCGCGGAAAGCCTATGTCGCACGAAGGGTACGGCTGGGAAAGGTTCACCGACGCCGTTCTGAAAAAACTTAACGAGCGTAAAAAGCCTATTATTTTCCTCTTGTGGGGGGCTCCCGCAAGGAAGAAAGCGAAACTTATAACGAACAGAAACCATATCATTCTGGAAGCGGCGCATCCGTCGCCGTTAAGCGCGTATTACGGATTTTTCGGGTGCGGACATTTTGCCAAGGTGAACGAAATTCTCGAAAGGATGGGCGAAAAACCCATCGACTGGCAGATTAAATAGGAAAGTTAAAAGGCGGTTTTTTTACCGTCTTTTTTTGTATTTATACAAAGTGCGAAAAAACGACCGTTTTTTGCGTTAATTTACCACTTGTCAAAATAAATATATAGCTGTATAATAAATATATATTATAAAAGGCTTGTCCTTCGGAAGGGAAATGAAGAAAAAAGTTTTATTTGTAATCCTCATACTTTTGATAGCCGTGTCCGCCGTCGCTTGTTCGGCGGAAATCGAGTATAGAAAACCTTACGTTACGGAAATCGCCGTCACGAACTTTTTCCACGCCGACGAATATATAGCGGGCGATTCGCTCAATCTCGAAGGGACGAAACTTTTTGTAAGATATTCCGACTTGAAGACCGAAGAAATCGACCTCACCGCCGAAATGTGTTCGGATTACGATATGAACGTACCGGAAATAGGAAAGGTCGTTACCGTAAACTACGGCGGCAAGACCACTTCGTTTAAGGTCAACGTTTACGACCTTACTTTCAGCTCGGTGGAATTGGCTTCCGCGCCTATCCGCACGCAGTACGTCGTAGGAGAAAACGTATCCGCCGACGGAGCTACGATAAACGTTCGTTACGAGGGGGGCAAGGTAGTCACCGTCAAAGTTACCGAAAAAATGCTCGAAGCGTACGATAATCAACGCGTAGGCGAACAAAGGATTTACATTTCGTATTACGGGTTCAAACTTTTCTTTACCGTTAATTTCGACGCGAAGACGGTAATAAAACTCGACGTTTTGCATTTGCCTAATCAAAACGCCGTTTTCAAAGGTTACGGCGACAGGATAGACCTTACCGGACTCCGTCTCCGTCTTACTTACGACAACGGACTTATGCCGTCCAAAGAGATAGAAGAAGAGAAAAACAACGTAAAAGTCTATATCGACGATTCCGAAGTCCGCACCGTTATGGCAAGGATAGCGTATATCCCCGCCGACTATCCGAAGACTATTTCTTATACTTACGGCGGAGCGGCTCTCGTGTCCACGGGCGATTACGTTTATCCCGATAAGGAAATCGCAAGCAATCAGCCTTTGGAAAACGTTCGTAGCAAAACTTACGGCAAAGTCACCGAAATTAAGGATAAAACGATAGAAGTAAGCACCGTGGTTGAATACGAAGTCACTTCGCCCGAAGTGAAAGTCGGACAGATTTTGAAAGAAAACGAAGTCATCGGCAAAACGGGCGCGCGTAACGTTTTTAACGACGGCGGCAGCGGAATAATTCTTTCCGTCGGCGACGGCAAAGTAAAGATGCAGACGGCTCCCGTCGCGGCGTTCAACATCAACGTTAAGGACAGAAGTTATAAGAGTATGGAAATAGACCGTTTCCCCGTGACCGCGAAGTACGGCAGCGACGTAAATTCCATTATTCAGGGCGACAAGCTCGACCTCTCGTCGGGTAAAGTCAGAGTGTATTACGACAACGGAGAATCGCAAGTCTATTCGATGGACGACGCCCTCGTCAAGGTAATCAATTCCGACGACGACCTGTTACGTTCGGAAATAGACGATTTGGAATTTACCACCGTCGACAACGTGACGGGAATAACCGCAGGCAGGTACGAACTTAAATACGGTCTTACTCATCCTTACGGCGACGCCGTGTCGGTAGTGGCTACCGTGGTCGACGAAACGGGCAAGAGCGTTTACGTCCAGCAGAACAGATACGTTTCTCTCGAAGCGGGACTTAACTACACCGTATCCCTTACCGCAACGTATAACGACGGCGGAAAAATAAAAGTAAGCGAATGCGTCTACTATCTCGCTACGATAGGGGCGGGCGTAAGACGTAATCAGCTCGATATAACCGCCGCCGGCAAGCATAAACTTCTCGTAATATACGGCGGAGTGAAAGAAAACAACGTTAATATGATAGTCACCGTAATTCAGCGTTATCCCGTTCGGCTTAACATACTTACGGCAACCGATAATATCAACGGTAAGTCGTTCAGAAAGGGCGACGTAATTCCCATATCGACTTTGCAATATACGATTACCTACAACAACGGCGACGTAAGCGAACCTACCGGCGTAACCATGGATATGCTCGGCGAAGACTGCACTTTGACTTGCGATACCGTCGTCGACAGAAAAGAGATTTATTTCCGTATACCGGGTACGGACGTCACGAGCGCGACGATGATTTGTAAAGTCGTTCCCATGCCCATCACTTCGATAGCTTTCGACACCTTGCCCGTGGATACTTTCCTGAAAGCGCAAGCGTCCGACACGGTGAACGTAGATTTGTCCGGAGGCGTACTCAGAGTTTATTACGAAAACGGCAGAGTGGAAATAATAGGTCAGTCGGGCGTTTTACTTAACGATTTAGTCGGCAACGCGAGCGGTCAGAGAATAGTTCTTTCCTATAATTCCGCCGATAAAAACTTTCTTTCGTTGGAAGAAATCGCCGCCGGCGTTCATTACGAAGCCACGCTTACCTACATAGACGCGGACGGAGCGCAAGCAGCTACGGCTCTCGATTATTACATAATTGACCCGGATAACGCGATTAGCGCAATCAAGGTAGTGTTAAGCACCGATTATTACAAGCGTAACTACGTTCAATGCGAAGATTGGGATTTGACGGGCGTAAATATGATAGTCACTTACGCTAAAAACGGTACGACGAGCCAGCCTATGCCCGTCGCCAAAGAAATGATTTACGACTCCACTACGGACAATATCGGCAAAGATATTCCCGTCAAGGTAAGGTATCTCGGCAAAGTGGACGCCACTACCTTTAAGATTAACGTCGAAGCCCGTATGGAAACCGCCGTCAGCGTGGTTAAGACGGGTAAAGATTTGTATTACAATACCGATAAAGAACCCGATTTTTCGGGATATAAATTCAGCCTTAGCTACAATGCGGGCGCGAGCGCGGAAATAAGCGGTCTTACCGATTTTGCCGGCGGCAAAAACAAGGCGGGTTGGTGGTACGAAATTTACGACGAAGACGGCTTGGAACTCACGCAGTTCAGAAGAGTGGGCAAGAAGATAGTCCGCATTTACCACACTACGGAAATTACCGACGGAGCAAACGCGGCTTACGTCCACGTTTATACCGAATTCCCGATAGAAGTGCTTGAAAAGACGATAAATATCGTATCCGTGGCGTACGAAGACGATTCGCTCGGAACGTGGAATAATTTAGGGAAAAAACTTAACGTCCTCGAAATCACCGCTCACGGGTGGGAACTTTTCCTCAACAAATACGACTCGTCGAAAGGTTATATAGACGATAAGTACCTTACCGTTAATTACGAAGACGGCACGGTAGGCTACGTTAAAATAACTTCCGATATGGTAATAGGTTACGACAAAGCCGATTTGACAAAGGGTTACAGAGCGGTTACCGTCAAGTATAAGACCTTTGCGGCGGAAGTCTGCGTACAGGTGCTTAACGCGGCGTTTACCGCGATAGCGGTGGAAAAAACTCCCGTGACCAACTTCATTGCCGGAAGCGAACTTACCAAAAACGGCGGTATCGTAAGATGCGTGTACGAAGTCACCGACGGCGACGGAACGAAATGGAACTTCTATAAGTATCTCGATATGGACGACGATAACGTAACTTGCAGCGGATTTAACAGCAACATAAGCGAGAGCGTAGACAACGTGTCGCAGGATATTACCCTTAAATTCAGAGATAAGACCACCACTTATCAGATTATCGTCTACAACAAACAGGCGATAGAATTCAAGTATCAGAACACGATATTCTTCTACGGCAACACGAAAGCGGCGAGCGCGACCCCGTTGCAGAGAATACCCGAATTCGATTTGCCCGCGTCGTCCGATATTATTATGTGGTACGTAAGCAGCGAGTTCTTCATAAACGAAGAAGATTTCGAACAGTACCTTATCGATAACGGTGACGTAACCCGCGGCGAATTTATGTCGCTTATCTGCGTCGGCGGAGTCAAAAAATACGTCAACAGAAAGTATCTCCAAAGCGTTTATCCCGTAGAACCGCTCAAAAAAGGGTTCGATAGATTTATCGTAATGGAAGTCCTCGGCAATACGTATTACCGTCAGGAAAACTATTGCTTGCAAAAATATACCGTTATACCCAAGGTAATCGAAGTTAAGGTAGTGTCCTACACAGAAGACGCATACACGCTCGATTATACCGTCAGCGGCGAAAACAATTTGCCGAAAGTCATTTTGTATCTGTACGAACATCTCGACGAGATAGTAGGTTCTTACGTCGGCAAAAACGGCATAACTTCCATAGAAATGCTCAGCCCGAACAAGAACTTCTTCCGTATCGGTATATTCGTAGCCGGCAGTTTCACCGACGTGGATTTGTTGGACGGAATATTCGCCGCGATTACGAAAAAATGCAACGAATATCTGCAATCCACGAGCGTAAGCGCAAACGTAAGCAAAAAACGCAAAGGCATAAACGTGGGCGAATACAACGGTATCAACCCCGAATACGTATCCTATCGCTTGTCCGCGGGCGAAACGCTCACCCTTAACGGTATTCTCGAATTGCTCGAAGGCAGTCCGGAACTCAAAAATTACGATTATTCCACGGGATTGTACGACGTAGCGGTAGGCACGTTGAAGCACGGCGAAGACCACTACACCATCGACTTTACGAGCGGTAAATATAAAGTTCTTACGAGAGCGATAGACGAGTACGCTTGCACGGGGAATTGGGATAAGAATACGAATACGCTTACCGTATCCCTTGCCGACTACCTCGCGCGCGGAGTATCGATGTACGTCGTCAATACTTCCGACAAACAGTCGAGAGAGATAGGCGAAGACGAGTTCTCGTACTATACCGCCGCCGATATGAGCGACGGAACCAAACTTACCGAGAAACCTTCGACAGCGGGTACTTATTACGTCAAAGTGGCAGCGGACGATAGTTTCAGTATGAACGGAACCAACGTAAAGATAACGTTTACGTTAATAATAACAGAGTAAATTATCCTAAGGAGAGAGTATGGAAAACAACATTCTTGTGAAGGGCAAAGGTTTAATCACTAAAGTAGCGATCGGCTCGGTCAACGGCGTAGACGCGTTCGAAGGAAAGAGGAATAAAAGAATTTTTATCGACGTTCTGCAAGACGAAGCCAACGAAAACGTAGTGCTTGTAGCCTATTGCGTACTGGACGCCACCGCTCATTTTATTATAAAAACCAACGAGAAAAGCGACGCGGACAAGTATATAGCGGCGGTTACCGAAAGATATGCGGCAAGCTATGACGGTTACGGCAGAAGCGGTAATCCGTTAAGGGGCGATTACGTTTCGCAAAAAATAAAAAGCGAAAATTTAAGCGGAGCGGTAGCGTACGTCCACAGCCTTGCTCCCACGGCTCCCGCCGATTATCCCTATTGCAGCTACGGATACCTTTCCGAAGGAACGCACGGCGGCACCGCGGTAATAATTGCCGAAAACGGCGGCGAAATGACCGAACAGGAGTTTTTGAAGTGGCTTTCCGCAGGTTCGGGCAAGGGATTTAAGTCGGTAAATTCGGGCAAAGAAAGTTTTTCTTCCGTATTGAAAGAATGCAAAGAAAAATATCTCGTCGGCAACGTAAGCGAATCTACGATAGTGTACGTCCTTGCGGACTTGTGTCAGCGTAGCGGAGCTAAGTATAAGAAAGCCGCCCGCGCGCTCGGCGTTTCTTATAAGGAAAGAAGAGACCTTATGATAGGCGTTCTTATAGAACTTATGCAAAACAGAAGTTATAACTTCTCCGAAGCCATCGCGCTTATGCAGATTTATACCGAGGACAGACACGCTTTGCTCCTCGACTGCATAGTGGAACAGAACAGACAAAACGCTTACTCCTACGACCATATAATAAACTCTTTCGGCGTGGACGATTTCTACTACGACATACTGGCGGAAATAATGAGAGGACTTCACAGAAAGTACGCTTTCGGTTTCGAAGAACTCTGCGTCAAGTTCCACGTTCAGAACGATATACTGTCGATAAGAGCAAGATGCGGATTTTAAGGAAGCGTGTAAATAACGGACAGTCTGCCCGCTCCTAATTTAAGTAATAAATATTGACGATATAATAAAATAATGCTAAAATATATCTATTGACACGGAGGTAATAAAGTGGAACAGCAACAATTACAGGCTACGCGCAGAAGAAGAAGTTTAAGATCGAGTTTTTCAGGCACGGCGGGGAAGTTTTTTTTCCTTCGTTTGGGGCTTGCGTTGTTGGCAATAATACCTTTCGTAGGACTTCCGAATTCTTTGTGCATCTGGGAAAGATATAAGTGCAGGAATACGCAAATAGTCGGTATGCCCCTTCAATTCACGGGAAAAGCGGGAGAATTGTTAAAGAAAATAATAGTATGGGGCTTTTTTACGGTGATTACGATAGGTATCTACGGTTTGGTACTGGCTCCGCTTCGTTACGAACAGTGGAAGACCGAACATACTATTTTCGGACCGGTGACTTTATAAGATTGCCGTATTCGGACAGGTTATAAAAGAAGGGAAGCTCGTGCTTTCCTTTTTTAATGCGTCTGCGAATATTTCCTCGGCGGCGTAAAGAAAGGCTTCGAGTTCGTTTTCGTAAGAGTTGAAAATAACGAGTAATAATGGTATCATTGTAATATGAGCGTAATCAGCGACAAACTTGCCACGCTGCCCGAAAAAAGCGGCGTATATATAATGCTTGACGAGTACGACAACGTACTCTACGTCGGCAAAGCCAAAATTCTGAAAAACAGGGTAAGACAGTATTTTCATAAGAGCGTCAAGAACGATAAGACGATGGCGCTCGTCGACAAGATTGAGGATTTCCGCTATATAATCACGCCCAACGAGTACGAAGCGTTGATTTTGGAAAACAACTTAATCAAGGAATATAATCCGCCGTACAATATTCTCCTTAAAGACGACAAGACCTATCCTTATATAAGGATAAACGTCAAGGAAAAATATCCGAGAATAGAAGTCTGCTATAAGTTAAGGAGCGACGGGGCAAAATATTTCGGACCGTATATGCTCGGTATCTCGGTACGAGATATAATGGAAGTTATCGAAGCGGTTTTTCCGTTAAGGACGTGCCGCAATATGCCGAAGAAGGAATGTCTTAATTACCATTTGAAAAAATGTCTTGCGCCGTGCGTGGGCAAAGTCACTCCCGAAGAGTACGGAAAGGTAGTAAAAGACGTAATAAAATTCCTTAACGGCGACGACGCGTTCGTGTCGGAACTTATCGCAAACAAGATGACGAAGTTTGCCGAGATGGAAGAATTCGAACTCGCTTTGCATTACAGAAACGTATCCGAGATACTTGAAAAACTCGTCAGAAAACAAACTATTCCGTTCAAACAGGACGTAAATATCGACGTGTTCACGTTTGCAACGAACGGTATGTACTCCGTAGTCAACTGTTTTGCCGTAAGGGGCGGCAAGTTTTTGGGCGGCGACAATTATCCCTATTACGAAGTGGAAAAAAGCAACTGTCTTGCTTCTTTCATTATGCAATATTACGAAAAAAATCCCGTTTTGTGCAGCGAGATTATCGTAGGGGAAGAGTTGGAGTTCAAGGCGGAATTAGCCGATTATCTTAGCGAAAAAGCGGGCAAAAAAATAAATATCACCACGCCTACGGGCGGTATAAGAAGACAGCTCGTCGAGATGGGCGAAACGAACTGCGCCGAGTATCTGTCGCGACAACTCGAACATTTCAACAAGTATCAGGAGATGACGAAAGGAGCGGTCGCGCAACTTATGGAGTCGTTGAGTTTGCCGTGCCTTCCGAGAAGAATGGAGTGTTACGACATTTCGCACATAAGCGGCACCAACAAGGTAGCGAGTATGGTAGTCTTTATCGACGGAGAAAAATCGTCGAAAAACTACCGTCATTTCAAGATAAGAACGGTTCAGGGAAATAACGATTTCGCGTCGATGTACGAAGCCCTGTCAAGAAGACTTGCAAAAATCGGCAAGTCGGAAGATTTATCCTTTAACGCGAAACCCGATCTTATAGTAATAGACGGCGGCAAAGGGCAGCTTACCTACGCCCTTAAAGCGGCGGAAGACGCGGGTGTTGACGTGAACTTTATAAGCCTTGCGAAAAGAGAAGAAGAAGTCTTTTTGCCGGAGAGAGAGGACAGCGTAATTCTTCCACGGAACAGCCTTGCGTTAAAACTTATAATAAGGATAAGAGACGAAGCGCACCGTTTCGCCATTACGCATCACAGGAATTTAAGACAGAAACAGATGACGGAGACCGAGCTTACGAAAATCCCCGGAATAGGCAAAGAAAAAGCCAAAATCTTACTCGGCGCGTTCAAGAAAATCGAAGCCGTCGCGGCGGCTACGGAGGAAGAACTCGCCGCCGTAAAAGGCATCTCGAAAAAAGACGCCGAACAAATAAAAAAGTATTACGAAGGAGAAAAGAATGTTAAGATATAAACTTATTTGCAGCGACCTCGACGACACTCTCATTACGTCGGGAGCTGAACTTACCGAAAGGACAAAGGACGCCGTAAGGCGATATAAGGAAGCGGGCGGCAGATTTTGTATAGTTACGGGAAGAATGACGCCCGGGGCAATTCCGGTATGCAAAGAACTTGGTTTGGATACCGAAACAGCCACTTATCAGGGAGCCGTCGTCACCGACTTATCTACGGGGGAAGTCATATTCAAGACGGTAATCGACAATAGTAAAGCGGTAAAGATAATAAGGTATATCGAAAGCAGAGGCTTCTATTGTCAGACTTATTCGGGAGACGAATTCTGGACGAGAAAAGCCGAACCGCATACCGTCCTTTACGGAAAACTTTCTTCCGCTCGTTACAGAGAGACCGTAATACCGTTAAGCGAAGCGGTAGAAAAAGAAAGGCTCGAACCTCCGAAAATTCTAATAATGGCAGAGCCCGAAAAAGTACCCGCGTTTGAAAAAGAATTGATAGAAAAGTTCGGCGACGATTTTCTCATCAACACTTCAAAACCGTTCATTATCGAGATAATTCCGAAAGATATCAGCAAAGCCAAAGCGGTGGAGAGCATAGCGAAGCGGCACGGAATTAAGAGAGAAGAAATTATCTGCGTCGGCGACTCGGAAAACGATCTTACGATGCTTACGTACGCAGGACTCGGCGTCGCGGTAAGCAACGCGTCCGACTACGTAAAAAGTTTTGTCAAAGCGGTAGCCCCCGACAACAATTCCGACGGCGTAGCCTGGGTAATAGACAATTACGGATTGCGGGAAGAGTAAAAAAGTATTAGGGATAATCGGTAATAACAAAAATCGACAGAAAGTTTTATCCGCCGAAAGCATAAATCGGACGCCTTGTTTATAGAATACGGATAGTCGGCATGGTTGACTAAAATCTATAAAGAAGGTATAATATGAAGACTCGATTTATTGCGGCGGAATCGTCGCTTATATCCTCGTTAAGATGCGGCGGAATACTCGAAAGACTGTTCGCGCCATACGTTTTAAGCGACGTATTGCGGCTGAAAGAGGATTATCCCGACGAAAAGATACGGATAATAGGCGGACTTACGAATACTCTCGTTCTTAGTCACGGCGTTAAGGATATAGTAATAACTTCCGAAAATATGCGCGGACTTACCGTGGAAGGGAGCGTTATTAAAGCCTTCGCGGGAGAAAAATTAAGTAACGTGGCTAAGACCGCGAGAACTTACGGGCTGAGCGGTATGGAAAGACTTTCGGGGATACCCGGTACGGTCGGCGGAGCCGTGATGGGAAACGCGGGGAGTTTCGGCGAAAGCATATCCGACCTCTTTATCGGAGCGGAGACGGTAGATCTCGACAAAGGAAAAACGGAATTTATACCCGCGGAAGAAATAGCTTTCGGGTACAGATATTGCAACTTGCGAAAACATAAAGATTTCATCCACCGGGCGTGGTTCGGACTTACGAAAGGAAGATACGAGACTATCGCCGCCCTTACCGAAAAGGCGAGAGAAGACAGACTGTCGACGCAACCTAAATATCCGTCGCTCGGGTGCGTGTTCAAGAAGTACGGCAACGAGTCCGCCGGGTGGTATATAGAGCAGGCGGGACTTAAAGGATACCGCTACGGCGGAATGGAAATATCCGACGTCCACGCCAACTTTATCGTAAACCGCGGGGGAGGAACACCCGAAGAATATCTTTATCTCGTCAAACTTGCCGAAAGAAAGGTATACGAAACGTTCGGGATAAAACTTATCAGGGAGATAAAAGTATTAGGTGAGCAAGAGGATAATCGATGAAGTAAAACGGGAACTTCTCGCGGAAGAAATCGGCGGGTGCTGTTCCTACGCCTTTTTATCGGGAGCGATAAGGGGGTCGGGAGAACTCGGTTTTACTTTCAAAGGTTTTGCTCTTACCTTTCGTCACGACGATAAAGAATTCGTCGAAAAAATCTCTTCCGTCATAGAAAAAACTTTCGGAGAAAAATTTTTCGTCGAAGAAACCTATATCGATATGGCGATAAAAAAGGGTACGACTTACGTCCTCGCAATCCCTGCGGAAACGGCTGTCGGAATACTCGAAAAATGCGAAATAGTCCGTTCCCGCTGCGAACTCGTAAGCACGTTACCACGTACGCTCGTAGGCAGAAAATGTTGCAAGAAAGCCTACCTTGCGGGTTTGTTTTTATCCTGCGGATACTTGGGCGTTCCCGACCAAATCAACGAATGGACGGGCGGTAAATCCCGTTGCGGATACTCTTTGGAATATAAACTAAATTCCGATATAGTTATGGAGCCGATAAAAAAGCTCATAATAAAAGCCGCGTTTTTGGACGAAAACAGCGTTTTTACCCGCAAAAGGGGAAGCGTGATTTACGTAAAAAACGCCGAAGAGATAGCAAAGGTTCTTACCGCGACGGGGAGTAATCTCGGCGTAATGTCCTTGCAGGAAATCGTCCTCGAACGGCAGATGAAAAACAATATAAATCGCGCGAACAACTTCGACTTGGCGAACATCGATAAGTCGGTCAACGCGAGCGAGAAACAAATAAACGATATAAAGTATATCGACGGAAAAATAGGCATAGACTCTTTGCCGCCCGCCCTTGCGGAAACGTGCAGAATGAGATTAGCCTACCCGGACGTCGGGTTGGAAGCGTTGGGGGCGTTGTTCGAGCCGCCGATAAGCAAGAGTTGCATAAATCACAGAATGAGAAAATTAGCGTCGATAGCGACGAAAATACAATAAGAATAACGGATAAAGGAAACACAAATGAAAGAATTCGTACATTTGCACAATCATACCGAATACAGTCTTCTCGACGGTTGTACGAGAGTGGAAAAACTCGTTCAGGAAGCGAAAGCGCAGGGAGCGAGAGCCGTTGCCATTACCGACCACGGCAATATGTACGGCGCGATTAAGTTCTATAAAGCCTGCGAAAAACACAAAATAAAACCGATTGTAGGTTGCGAATTCTACGTTGCGGACGATTTGAACGCAAAAAACAAAGAGCATAACGCCCGTTATCACCTTATTTTGCTCGCAAAGAATTTACACGGTTTCCACAATCTTATGAAACTTTCGAGCGTCGGCTACGTCGACGGGTTTTACGACAGACCGAGAATAGACTATGAGGTTCTTAAACAATATTCCTCCGACCTTATCTGCCTCAGCGGTTGCGTCGCCGGGGGAGTGAGCAGACGGCTTAACGATATGACGCTCGACGACCCGTACGGAGAAGCGTTGGCGTACGCGAAAAAAACGCAGGAACTTTTTGCCGAGGGCGATTATTACATAGAAATCCAAAACCATTTTCTTAAAGAAGAATTGCACGCCCTGCCGCTACTCAGAAAAATTGCGAAAGAGATAGGGGCAAAAACCGTCGCCACTAACGACTTACACTACCTTTATAAGTCCGACGCGAAAGCGCACGACATTCTTTTGTGTATTCAGACGGCGAAAGACTACGACGACCCCAACCGTTTTCGTTTCCCGAACGACGAATTCTACTACAAGACCTACGACGAAATGTTGGCGGTTATCGGTGAAGAAGAATCGCTCGACAACACTCTCGAAGTCGCCGATAAAATAAACCTCGTTATACCGTTCCATCAGTATACGATACCGTATTACCAACCGCAGGAAGGCTACGCCGAAGACGCCGGGTGGTGTTCCAAGTTGCACGAAAGACGGGTTTCGGCGTATAACGGAACTACGGTAAGCGTAAAATACGACGATTGCAACCCGTTCTATATGGCGGCGGGAGATTTCGGCGACGTAAGCAAGCTCTCCAAACATACGGCTTTGAAAGCGTTGGACGCGGTAGTGGCTTCTTTCAGCAACGTCGGCAGTCAGTTCTCGAAATTTTTAAGTAACTTCGCAATACCGACCGACGGAAAAGAGTTTTATCCCGCGGTCGAAGGGGAAGCCGTCGAAGATTACAAAACCTTCGATAAAATCGCAAAAGAACTCTACAATCACGCCCTTTCGGAATTTACGAAATACAAACCCGCAGATATCGAAAGCACTGCGGTGATAGGCTTGAATTATCCGTACGCAATGACTTTCAGCCCCGAAGTAAGTTCTCACCGCGCCGATTTACTTACCGTTGCGGCGCACCTTTTCGGCTTTAATTCGGCAGACGAATTCGAAAACTACGCAAAAAAACTCGTTGATATTTACTCGGAGTACAGAAAAAATCCCGAAAATTGCAGCTCGGCTTGGGAAAACGGCTGTTTCCTTACGGACAACGGCACTTTCGTGTTCCCGGTGGCGTTTACGAACGAATTTTCCGACGTGGTAATAACGTATATGTTTTTGGACGTCGAAGGAAGATTATCTTTATGGATACACGACGTTAACGCTGCATTAAGAGCTACTAATTTCGACGCGGTTTACCATTCGGGGAATATAACGAACAGTCTGTATTGTAAAAACGTTCTTTTCGTAGTCGGCGGAGCGGACGCGGAATATCTCCGCAACATGGCGTATAAAGGACTTGTAGACCGTTACGGCGAAATAACGCCCGACATTAAAAAGAGAGCCGAAGACGAATTACAGACCATCATATCGATGGGTTTCGCGTCGTACTATCTCATAGTTTGGGACTTTATCAACTACGCAAAAAGCCACGGTATTCCTGTAGGTGCGGGGCGTGGTAGCGGCGTAGGGAGTATAATTGCTTACGCCGTAAGAATAACCAACGTAGACCCGTTGAAGTACGACCTTATATTCGAGCGTTTCTTAAACTCTTCCCGTCAGAGTATGCCCGACTTCGACGTAGACTTCTGTTCCGACAGAAGAGAAGAAGTAATAGAGTACGTCCGCGAAAAATACGGTTACGACCACGTTACGCAGATAATAACCTTCGGTAAAATGAAGAAAAAGAACGCGATTAAAAACGTGTGCCGCGTCTTCAAAATACCTTTTGCCGAAAGTAACGCGCTCGTAAAAAACATCACCGACAACGATAAGAAAGTTCATATCCCGAACCTGCTTGACCCGAACGACGTTCACGCCGTGCCGGAACTTATCGAAATGTACGCTAACGACACCTATAAAGAAATTTTCGACATAGCCATTCAGCTGGAAGACCTGCCTAAGGACAGAGGCAAGCACGCCGCGGGCGTAATTATTTGTCCGTATCCCGTCAGCGAGAAAGTGCCTTTGTCAAGGAACGGC
This sequence comes from uncultured Eubacteriales bacterium, assembly GCA_902766965.1. Lineage (GTDB taxonomy): Bacteria > Bacillota > Clostridia > Christensenellales > DTU072 > CAG-1782. Next base: position 19,012 of record CACXFJ010000116.1, read on the forward strand.
GAAGATATAACCACTCAGTTCGATATGACGGAATGTGAGGAGTTAGGGTTACTGAAAATGGACTTTTTGGCACTCAAAACTCTTACGGATATAAAAATGGCGCAGGACTTCGTCGAGAAGTACGAAGGGGTTAAGGTAAGTTTCGACAAATTAGGGTACGAAGACAAGGAAGTCTATCAGATGATAGGCAGCGGCGAGACCGACACCGTGTTCCAGCTCGAAAGCGGCGGAATGAAAGGGTTTATGAAGCAGTTAAAACCTACTCTTCTCGAAGAAATCATAGCAGGAGTGTCGCTGTACCGTCCCGGTCCTATGGCGTACGTCCCCGCGTACGTATATAACAAACAGCACCAGTCGGAGATAGACTATCGTCACCCGCTTTTAGAGCCTATATTGAAAAGCACTTACGGTATAATCGTGTATCAGGAGCAGGCGATGAGAATTACGCAGCACCTTGCGGGATACACCCTTAACGAAGCCGACAACTTCCGTAAGTTCATATCGAAAAAGAAAGTGGAAGAAATACCAAAACATAGGGCGAAGTTCGTAAGCGGCTGTATAGCGAAAGGCATAGACGAAGGGTTCGCGTTAAAACTGTGGGACGAACTCGAAGCCTTCGGTAACTACGCGTTCAATAAGTCGCACGCCGCGGCGTACGCCGTCCTTACTTACCAGACCGCTTTTTATAAGCATTATTATCCCGTCGAGTACCTTTCCGCAGTGTTGAATAACCGCTTGGGAAGCCCCGACGACACCACTAAATACCTTAAACTCATCAAGGATATGGGAATAAAACTTCTGCCCCCCGACATTAACGAGTCGGAAGGGCTGTTCCTACCCGAAAACGGCGGTATCCGTTACGGTTTGGTCTGTATAAAGAACGTCGGTAAAGGAGCTATCGACGGCGTGGTCAAGGAAAGAAAGCAGGGCGGCAAGTTTACGAGTTTTTCCGACTTTGCGAGAAGAGTGCCTATGGACGCTCTTAACAGAAGAATGATAGAGTGCCTTATTAAAGGCGGAGCTTTCGATTGCTTCGGACATAACAGAAGCACTCTTATGGCAAACTATGAAAATATCCTTGCGAGAGAGATTAAGTCGAAAGAGCTTTTAGACGGCGGACAAATGTTCTTCGATTTTATGTTGGAAGACGACTATAAGTACACCGAAGTCAAAGAAAACAGGCGAGTAAAACTTATGGACGAGAAAGAAGTTCTCGGCAGATACCTTTCGGGTCACCCGCTCGACGGCTACGAAGAGGAATTCAAAGAGTTTAATTTCGACACCTCGAAAATGCTCCCCGTTAAGACGGAAGACGTCGAGGAGGACGTCAACGACGAAGAGGGCGGAGAGGAAAAGTCCGACGTGTATCAGGTAAACAACGGCGACAGAGTGTATTTCGGAGGCTTGCTTTCGGGAGTAACGATAAAAACTTCGCAAAAGACCGGCAAGAAGTGGGGATACGCCACGATAGAGGATATGGCGGGCAGTACGGAAATCGTATTTTACGCCCGCGCGCTCGAACAGTACAAACCCCTTTTGGTAGACGACGCTCTCGTGAGAATAAAAGGCAAGATAAATATCGGAGCCGACGGAATTCCGAAAATCGAAGTTCAGTCGGTATCGCAATGGGCGTTGCAAGAGAAAGAGAGCTTCGTCGATAACAGAACGCTCTGTATCCGCATAGAGAACGATATAAACCTTTTTGAAAAAGTGAGAGCTTTGCTCGAACGGAATAAGGGTGCGGGAAGTAACGTTATCATTCAGGTGGATACCTATGAAGACGGACAGGTGAAGAAAGAAGGCTATCGATTGCCGTACACCGTCGCTAACCCGGATTCGCTTAAATCCACCCTTATCGGTATGGTCGGGTACAACAACGTCAAGATTAAGGAAGACTGATTTTACAGCGTTAAAGTTTTACGAAAAACTGTTTTTTCGGGCGGCGTAAAAGAAATTTTACGTCGCTTTTTCATGACGAAAAGAAAAACGTATCCCGTGGAAACCATCGCGCCGAGGATACTCAGCACGGGATAGAATTTATCCACGATCGTTCGGAATCCCAATACGGATACGACGAAAGAAAGGGAAGTGACGATAGCGACGGCGTAAGGCTTGTTTTCCGACACTATCGATAAACAGCTCGTTATCGTCGTAAAAACCGCAAGATACATAACGACGTTGCCGATAAGAGCAAGGTTACTCAATTTCGCCGCTTCAATAAGTGGCATGTCGGAATTTTGCGTGTTTCTTATCGTGAAGAACACCGCCATAATAAGAATAATTATAAAAATTCCGCTGTAAGAAGCGGTTATTACGCAGTCTTTTTTAGAAAAACCTTTACTCATCGTCGATACGAGATATCCGCCGCCTATTATGTTCATCGTGCAGTAAGAAAAAGCGGGCAGAACGGTTACTTTGCCGACGAAAAAGAGTTCGCCGTTTTTGAAAAACAGCGTAGCGATAAGAAGAATTATTACGGGTACTATAATAAAGTTGCTTAGTTTTATTTTTTCCACGCCGGCTACGATGGTTATAAGGGCAAGTATCCCGGTAATTACTCCGCCGCCGTGAAAGGAAAATAAAGTAAAAACGGTAATTTCGCTTGCCGCTATCATCGAACACAGCGTGACCAGATTGCTTATCTTTATTACCGCGTCGGCAAATTTACTCGCTTTTCCCCACAAAAGTTTAGGGTTGCCGTGAGTATAACTTCCTATCAAAAGAAAAAAATAGCAAAAAACCGCTAAAAGTAATCCGCCGAGGAAGGGAACGAGAGGAGAACAGTCGGCAAAATACAGAGCAATTTCTCTGCCCGAAGCGAAGCCAGCTCCGATAAACGCGCCTAAAAAAACAGCCGCAGTCGATAAACGTTTGTATTTCATAGTATTATGAATATGTATTTTCGACGGCCGTAAGACCGCCGAAAAGTCAGAATTTTTTTGCGATGAATTTTTCGAGCAGAGCCACGCCGCCGTACATAAGGGCGGCGAGCAAACAAAGGATTACCGTGCTTGCCATTACCAAATCCAACTGAAATACCTGACTGCCGTATACGATAAGATATCCTATTCCTTCTCTCGACACGAGGTATTCGCCCATAATAGTGCCTACCCAGCTAAGTCCTACGTTAATTTTCAGCACCGATATAATAGTGGGCAAATTCGCCGGGAAAACGAGTTTTGCGAATATCTGCATTTTGGTCGCTTTCATTGATTTTAAGAGCATAATTTTTTCTTTGTCCACCGATAAAAACCCGGTAAGAACGCTTATTATCGTAATCACTATGCAGATAAGAACAGCCATCGTCACAATCGATGCTTTGCCCGCGCCCACCCATATTATTATAATAGGTCCGAGAGCGATTTTAGGCAGGGCGTTAAGAGTGATAAGATAGGGTTCCGCCACGTCTTTTATAACGGGACTCCACCACAGTATAATCGCGATTACGGTACCCATAACCGTGGATAACAAGAACCCTAACACCGTTTCGTACAGCGTAGCGAAGATGTGCGGGAACAGATTGCTTCCGCGGTAAAGTTCTCCTATTATCTTTACTATTCTCGAAGGAGAACTGATAATAAAAGGGTCTACTATTTTAAGGTATGCGACAAGTTCCCACGCTCCTATAAAGAGCAGCAAAATCCCCGCTTGAAGTCCCACTATCACGCATTTTCTTACCTTTCTTTTTTTAATGTATTTTTTGTGTTCTTCCGTCATTTTCGTACCTCCAACAGACGCCATATTTCCTCGAAATATTTAGAAAAACGCGGACTCTCTCTGCGTTGCAGAGGGGTGAGCGATTTATCCAAATCCACCTTGACGTCGGCTTTGATTTTTGCCGGACGAGCCGAAAGGACGATTATTCTGTCGCACAGCGAGATACTTTCGTTGATGTCGTGCGACACGAGCAAGGCGGTCTTTTTTTCCTGTTTTATAATTGAGTGAACGTCGTCGCAAACGTTAAGTCTCGTCTGAAAGTCGAGAGCCGAGAAAGGCTCGTCGAGTAAGAGTACCGACGGGGCGGTGACGAGAGTCCTTATCAGAGCAACCCTCTGCCGCATACCGCCCGACAATTCCGACGGGTGCTTTTTAAGAAAGTCTTTCAGTCCGTATTTTTCAAGCAGTTCTCTGCCGTAAGCCTTGTTTTCGGGGGTATTCTTTTTCAGAATTTCCAAACCGAGAAAAACGTTTTTTTCTATCGTTCTCCATTCGAAGAGTTGGTCTCGTTGCGGCATCAACGCTATTTCGTTTCCCTTCGACGAAAGGGGTTCTCCCCGCAGAAGTATTCGTCCCGACGAAGGGGTTTCTATTCCTGCGAGGAGGTTGAGGATAGTGGTCTTGCCGCAACCGGACGGACCTACTATTCCCAAGAATTCTCCCTCGTTTACCGAGAAGTTCATATCGTCTACCGCTTTCGTTTCCGTATCCTTACTGTGATAAGTGAAGGATAAATTTTCTATTTGCAGTATCATCTTGACTCCTTTTGTAAAAGTTACGTTAGTTATTTTTCCGCAAGTATTTTTTCCGCTATCGAATTGTCGATTATGTCGGAGAAAGCTATTCTCTGCGTTATACTGCCGCTTTCTTCGAGAATATCGAGCATGTGTTCGAAAGATTCTTTTGTCATTACGGGGTCGGTCATATACGCGTTTATCGCCTTGTAGCTTTCGACGGATTTTTTAAGAAGAGCGTCGTCGGTCGTCGGAAAACTCGGTTTCAACGCTTCCGCTATTTCGTCGGGATTACCGTTAATGACGAAGTCGATACCCTTTATTACGGCTTTCATAAATCCCGTTATTTTTTCGGGGTTGGCGGCGATATATTCCTTAGTCGCCATAAAGCAGGTGTAGGGGATATCTCCCGCTTCTTTGCCTACGCTCGCCACGATATAGCCTTTGCCGAGAGCTTCGTATTGACTTGCGTTCGGTTCGAACATAGTGCAGTAGTCGCCGGTGCCGCCTTCGAACGCCGCGGTGATAAGGTCGAACTGTACGTCGTAATTAAGATTAAGGTCTTCTCCTACGACGAGATTGTTTTTGTTAAGAGCGTGTTCGAGACTCATTGCCGGCATACCGCCTTTTCTGCCGCCTATTATTTCTTTTCCTTTAAGGTCGCTCCATTTGAAATCGGGTTCGGCTTTTCTGCCTATAAGGAAAGCCCCGTCGCATTTAGTGAGCTGCCCGAATACTACGGGATAGTTGTTGCTGCCGCCGGTCTTTACGTATACGGCTGCCTCCGGACCCATGAGTCCCACGTCAGCCTGACCGCTTATTACCGCCGTCATACTCTTGTCGGCGCCGCCGCCGTTGGTAAGCTCGATTTTAATTCCGTACTCTTCGAAATAACCTTTGTTCAGGGCTACGTATAAGGGGGCGTAGAATACCGAATGTGTGACCTCGTTAAGCCTTATTACGTCGTCGTCCGTCTTTGTGCAGGCGGTGAAAGCGATTATACTTAACGTAAGTAACGAGATTATCAACACCGCCGTGATGATTTTTTTCATAATACCTCCATATTGTGTTTTCGCCGAAAGATAAAAATACGGCGTATAGTACATTCTATGAAGTTGTTTACCGCAGGGTGTGACGCCCGAAAACGGTTTAAGGGAATTTTAATCTTTTTATTATTAAATAATAACGATAGGAAAAATTTACAAAACCGTGATTCTCAAAAAAATGTATGGTATAATACTTGTGAATTTTTCCGGGGACTATATATGGATAAATTAAATATAAAAAGAAGTGTTTTAATTTTTAATATATTTTGCTTTCTCGTAGCAGCGGTTTTCGTCGCCGGACTTAACCTTTCCGCAGACGTCGGTTTCGCCGCCGATTTGCCGGAACCTACCGTAACCGCCGTAACCGATGCGTATTTTACCGACGGCGAAGTAAAGTATAACAGGGGCGATTATTCGGGAACTTACTCAAAAGACGTTGAAATAACCTTCTATTTAGGCTCGGCTTCCTACTATAAAATCGACGTAGACGTAGACGGCGTTATTACCGAAGGGATAAAGACCGCCGCGCCTTCCGACGGAAAAGTTTTGTATAAAGTCCGTCAGTCGGGAGTGGTGACGGCTACTCTTTACGCTTACGACGAGGGCGGAGCATTGTCAGGCTCGGTGTCGAAAACGGTTAAGAGCGACAACGTAGCCCCGGTAGTTCCGACGCATATTGGAATGGACAGATATTATAAACCCGGTTCCGTATATAACGTAAACATAAACCTTAACGAAGTATCCGACCTTCACAGCGGAAGGGGAGATATTTATTACTCGTTGTCGACAGATACGGGTAATTTAATAAAAGTCACCGACTCCGACGCGGTAACTTTGAGCATTACAGATAAAACCATCGTTTACCTTTACGTTTTCGACAACGCGAAAAACAGCGTAGTGGAAGAATACGTTTTCGATAAATTCGACGGAACCGCTCCCGCAAAACCCGAAATCACCGTCACGCCTATATCCGACTTGACGAAAACCAACGGATATACGAGCGGGTACGAAGTGGAAATAAACTACGGTTTCGATACCGAAAGCGGAATTAAGAACAGGTTTTATTTCGTCAACGACGCAAAGAGCGAATATAACGGCGCGTTTACGCTCGACAGAGCGGCGGAATACAAAATAAGAGCTTACAGCTCGGACGCCTGCGGCAACATATCGGAAGAAACTTCTGTAAAAATTGCGGCGGACGCTTTCGACAACGACGCTCCGAGCATAATTAACGCTACCGCTATCTACGACCTAACGCAGGAAAAACCCGTAAAATTAAGGGTTGAAGCGAGAGATACGCAGAGCGGAATAAAAGAGATTTCCGCGGCGGGCGGCGAAGTTTTCGCCGAATCTTCGGCAGGAGTGTACGAACTTTATTTCGATTGCTACGGCGTGCCGTCGGTAGTGATAAACGCAACCGACAAAGTGGGCAACGTATCTTTTCAGCATGTCGCTTTCAATTATTTCAACGATAAAAACTTTTCCGACAAACTGAAATTCTATTCGGCGTCTTACCGCAACGCCGATTTTTCCGAATATACCGAAAACGCCGTCGAAAAAATAAACGCGGCTTTCGCAAAGCTCAACGTCCTCGTCTCTTCAGACCTTACCACGAGCGAAGATTTCGACAGCTGTTTTAAGGAAATAGACGAACTTATGAGCGGAAAGGGTAGTTTTTCTTACGTTATCGAAAAGGCTCCGACTTATCTGTCGGGAGCTTTGACGTATACGGTAAACGGCGGCGATTTCGACGGGTACAAAAAGGGAGACGAAATAAAACTTACTTTCGCCTCCGTCGGCAACTCCGACGATTTTCTTAAAAACAGCGGTTTCGACAAAGGTTTTTGCGAAAACTTTGCTCTTAACGTCTTTTATAACGGAGAACTGCAAAAAAGTTTATCGAACGGACTGAAAATAAGCATGAATATGCCCGTAGGGTTTTACGAAAGGAATTACGCTTTGTTTAACGCCGACACGGGAGAAAAAGTTGAGATAAAACTCATCAACAACAAGATAGAGTTTACCCTTACGGAAAGCGGAAATTACAGTTTGGTAATAAGCGGCGCGTCCACGCCGACGACGAACGTTTCCGCAAGTAAAGGCGTGACGGTATTCGGTCACAGATTAAGCCTTGCCGCATTTTTAGGCACGGTGATAGGGGGAGTAGTCGTAGCCGCCGCGGGGATAGCCGTCGTAATAATAGTTTTTAAGAAAAGAGGGAGATAAAAAGTGTTCACTACGGTAAAAAGTTTTGCTTTGGACGGGATAAGCGGTTTTCCCGTGGAAGTCGAAGTATGCGCGCAGAAAGGTCTGCCGTCTTTCGATATGGTCGGACTTGCCGCGGGCGCCGTCAAGGAAGCGAAAGAAAGGGTGCGTTCCGCAATAAAAAACAGCGGTTTCGAATTCGGTTCTTTCCACACCGTAATAAATCTCGCTCCCGCCGACGTAAAAAAAGACGGCTCGTCGTTGGATCTTGCCATAGCGATAGGGTACCTTACGAGTACGGGAAGCGTTCCTTACAAAAACTGCGGCGATTACGTATTTTTAGGCGAACTCGGTCTCGACGGAGCTTTGCGTAAAATAAACGGCGTAATGCCCATACTCATATCGGCGTTGCAGTTGGGATACAAAAAGTTCATCGTGCCGTACGGCAACGCAAAAGAAGCCTCTTTCGTGGACGGGGCGGAAGTATACGCCGTAAGAAGTCTTTCCGAAGCGGTAAATATTCTTATAGGTCTTAACGTAAATCCCATAGAGAAAGAGGTTTTCGACCAATATTCCGATTATGTCTGCGAAGTGGATATGGCGGACATAAAAGGACAAACTATGGCAAAAAGAGCCTTGGAGATAGCGGTAAGCGGAGCGCATAATATGCTTATGTGCGGTTCTCCCGGCACGGGCAAAACCATGCTCGCGAAATGCGTGACGGGAATAATGCCCGCGATGACTTTCGACGAAGCCATAGAAGTGACGAAAATTCATTCGGTAAGCGGACTTATAAACGAAGAAGAGGGAATAGTCCGTCACAGACCGTTCCGTTCTCCCCATCATACGGCGAGTTTGCCGAGCATAACCGGCGGCGGAAACAACGCTAAACCCGGAGAAGTGAGCCTTGCGCACAACGGAGTGTTGTTCCTTGACGAAATGCCGGAATATCCGAGAAAAACGCTTGAAGCTCTCCGTCAACCTTTGGAAGACGGAGTAATTACCGTGTCGAGGGTAAACAGGACGGCGGAATATCCCGCCGACTTTATGCTGATTGCCAGTATGAACCCGTGTCCGTGCGGATATTACGGCAGCTCGGTAAAGAAATGTACTTGCACGCCGAGAGAGATACTGAATTACGTTTCCAAAATAAGCGGACCGCTTCTCGACAGAATAGACATCTACGTGACGGTAGATAATATAGAGTACGGCGAATTCCGTTCACGCAGAGTACCCGAGTCGAGCGCGACGGTAAGGGAAAGAGTGGAAAGAGCGAGAGAAATACAGCGAAAACGTTTCGCCGAATACGGAATAAGGACTAATTCGCAAATGAACAATTCCCTTATAAAGCGTTTTTGCACGTTGGACGGCGATAGCGAAAATATGCTCGGAAAGGTTTTCGTTAAGAATAACCTCAGCCCAAGAGCCACTACGAGAATATTAAAGACCGCAAGAACGATAGCCGACCTTGCCGGCAGAGAGAATATAGCAAGCGACGACCTTGCCGAAGCGATACAGTATAAGACCGTCGATAAGAAGGAGCTTACGGTATTTTGAAACTGACTACGAAACAAAGAATTATTTACGCTCTGACCAAAGTGCAGGGAATAGGTTGCGTCAAGGGGAGAAAAATAGCTTCCTACGCGGACTTTTCCGATTTCGGAGATTTTCTCGCATCGTTAAGGAACGTTTCAGCTAACGAGTATATAGAAATTAAAGCGGCGCTCGAAAACACCGACTTTGAAAAAACGGAAAAAGAGTTGGCAGAAAAAGGCGTCGAGTTCGTGACCGTTTTTGACGAGGAATATCCGAAGAGTCTTCTTCCGTATCAGGATATGCCCCTCGCTCTTTATTGCATAGGCGACGTAAGTTTACTTAACACTCCGTCGTTTGCGGTAATCGGCACTCGTTTTCCCACGAGATACGGTTTGAGAGCGACGGAAGAGTTCGTTTCTTCTTTAAGCGACAGGTTTACGATAGTGAGCGGAATGGCTCGCGGAATAGATTCCTGCGCCCATAAAGCGGCATTGAAAGCGGGAGGAAAAACGGTGGCGGTACTGGGCAGCGGAGTGGATATAGTATATCCACCCGAAAATTTGTCTCTTTACCGTGATATAATAAGTTTCGGCCTCGCCGTAAGCGAGTACGAACCTGGCACTCCCGCCAACAGCTTCAACTTCCCCGCAAGGAACAGAATAATAAGCGGTTTGTCGCGGAGCGTTCTCGTCACCGAAGCGGGAATAAAGAGCGGGACGATGCTTACCATTAACAGCGCGATAGCGCAAGGCAAGGACGTATTCTGCGTGCCGGGCAGTATATACAGCGCGGCTTCGAGCGGAGTAAATAAGAGCATACGAGAGTGTCAGTCGAGAGCGGTCACCGACGTAAACGACATTTACGACGAGTTGGGGCTTACGAAACAGGAAATAGTAAAGCCGTCGTTGATACAGCTCGACTTCAACGAGGACGCCATACTTACCGCTCTTAAAGAGAACGGAGAAATGCACGTCGAGGAAATTCTGGACGTAGTGGATTTGAGTATATCGCAGTTAAATTCTTTACTTACGAGAATGGAAACCGCGGGACTTATAAATAAAACGAAACATAACTATTGGAGTGTATAATGAAATTAGTAATCGTAGAATCGCCTACTAAGGCGAAAACAATCCAAAAATATCTCGGGGGAGATTTCAGGGTGCTTGCGAGCGGCGGACACGTCTGCGACCTGCCCGAAAAGAGCCTCGGTATAGATATAGAACACGATTTCAAACCCGAATACGTACTTGTTAAAGAAAAAAAGGATTTGATAAAAAGACTTAAACAGGCGGTAAAAGACAGCGACGCCGTTTATCTCGCGACCGACCCGGATAGAGAAGGGGAAGCGATAAGCTGGCATTTAAGCAACGTATTGGAACTTCCGCACGGCGACAACAGAATCGAGTTTAACGAAATAAGTTCCCGCGCGGTCAACGCGGCGTTAAAGACCCCGAGAGAAATAAATATGAACCTCGTCAACGCGCAACAGGCGAGAAGAGTTCTCGACAGACTCGTGGGTTATAAAATAAGCCCTATCCTCAACAAGAAGATAAAGCAAGGTCTTTCGGGCGGACGCGTTCAGAGCGCGGCGTTAAAAATGATAGTGGACAGAGAAAGAGAAATAAGAGCTTTCAAGCCCGAAGAGTATTGGAATATATTTGCGTATCTGCAAAAACAAGGTAAAGTGACCGCGATGAAAGCCGCTCTCGCCGACTTCGACGGCAAGAAAATAAAGGTTAAGAACGGCGACGAGGCGAACAAAATTACCGAAGCGTTAAAGAAGGCTTTATATAAAGTCGACGCCGTAAAAAGAGGGGTAAGCAAGTCTAAACCCAACGCGCCTTTCACTACCAGCACGTTGCAGCAGGACGGGGCGAGCAGACTTTCGATTACCGCTCCCGAAGTTATGAAAATAGCTCAGCAGCTGTACGAAGGTATCGAGTTGGAAGGAGAAGGGCATACAGCTCTCGTTACTTATATCCGTACCGACTCGGTAAGAGTGTCTCCCGAAGCGCAAAGCGCGGCGTTGAATTTTATAAAAGAGCATTACGGCGCGGACTACGCTCCGAAAAAGCCGAATATTTATACCACGAAGAGCGCGAACGTGCAGGACGCTCACGAAGCGATAAGACCTATTACCCTCGCTCGTACTCCCGAAAGTCTGAAAACTATGCTTAGCCGCAATCAGTACAGGCTTTACAAACTCATTTACGACAGATTTTTGGCAAGTCAGATGTCCGAAGCGGTCTACAACACCCTCAACGTTCATATAACGGGCGAAACCGAAGAGGGCGGCTACGGGTTTAAGATTACCGGAAAAACCGTGATTTTCAAAGGATATACCATAGCTTACGAAAACGATAAGGAAGAAGACGAAGAGGGCAGCGACAAGTTGCCTAATCTCACCGAGGGCGAAAACCTTAATCTTAAAGAAATAAAGAGCGAACAGAAGTTCACGAAAGCTCCCCCTCGCTATACCGATTCCACTTTCATCAAAGCAATGGAAGAAAACGGTATCGGTCGTCCGGCTACCTACGCGTCGGTAGTAAGTATCCTTGCGAAGAGAGAGTATACCTCGAAAGACGGAAAACAGCTCGTCCCCACGCAATTAGGAGAAACCGTAGTGGAGTTTATGGAAAAGAACTTCGCCGACATAGTTGATATTAAGTTCACCGCGTCGATGGAAAACGACCTCGACACGATAGTCAACGGCACCGAGTGGCAAAAGGTAATAGCCGACTTCTATCCGCCCTTCGAGAAGAGCCTTATTAAAGCCTACGCGGGCGAAAAGAAAGTCAAGCTGGAAGAAGAGGTCACCGACGTAATCTGCGATAAATGCGGAGCGAATATGGTGGTGAGGAACGGTAAGTACGGCAAGTTTTTGGCGTGTCCGAATTATCCTCGTTGCAAGAATATAAAAAACTTCGTCGAACCGGTCGGCAAATGTCCCCGTTGCGGCGGAGATATAGTAAAAAAACATACGAAAAACGGCAAGATATTCTACGGTTGCGGCAATTATCCCGAATGTGATTTTATGAGTTGGGAACTGCCTGCTCCGATATTCTGCCCCGATTGCAGACACGTCATGAGAATGATAATAAAAGACGGCAAGACCAAATACGTCTGCACGAACAAGGAATGTAACAAGACCGTCGTACCCGAACGGCAGGAAGAGAAAAAGGATGAATAAAGTCACCGTAATAGGCGGCGGACTCGCGGGAGTCGAGGCTTGCTATCAGTTGGCGAAAAGGGGCGTAACCGTAGACTTGTACGAAATGCGTCCCGTTAAGACCACGCCCGCTCACAAAACGGGCGATTTTGCCGAACTCGTGTGCAGTAATTCGCTTAAAAGCGCCGACGTCAACACAGCTCAAGGGGCGTTGAAACGGGAAATGAAACTTCTCGACAGCCTTATAATAAGAGCCGCCGAAAACACTTCCGTTCCCGCGGGCGGAGCTCTCGCCGTGGACAGAGAAAAGTTTTCTCGATACATAGAAGACGAACTCAATAAATATGACAATATCAACGTAATAAGAGAAGAACGCACGGAGATTACCGATTATACGATAATAGCGACGGGTCCGCTCAGCAGCGACGGAATAAGTAAGGCTTTGGCTTCCGTCACAGGTGGCGGATACCTCAATTTTTTCGACGCGGTGGCGCCGATAGTCACGGGAGAAAGCATTGACAGAGAAAAATCTTTTTTTGCGGGACGTTACGGCAAGGGCGGAGAAGATTATCTCAATTGCCCTATGAACAGAGAAGAGTATTACGATTTCGTTGACAATCTCGTAAACGCTGATAAAGTTATATTAAGGGACTTTGAAAAAAAGGACGTCTTTAACGCTTGTATGCCGGTGGAAGTAATGGCTGGTAAAGGAGCGGATACGTTACGGTTCGGTCCGCTTCGTCCGGTAGGACTTACCGACCCCGCGACGGGAAGAAGACCTTTCGCCGCGGTACAGTTAAGGAAGGAGGACGCGGAGGGCAGACTGTATAATCTCGTCGGATTTCAGACTAACCTTAAATTCGGGGAACAGCAAAGAGTTTTTTCGATGATTCCCGCGTTAAGGAACGCCGAATTCGTACGCTACGGAGTCATGCACAGGAACACGTTTCTGGACGCGCCGAAAGCGTTAGGTCACGGGTTCGAACTGAAAAACAAACCTACCGTATTCGTCGCGGGGCAGTTAAGCGGCGTGGAAGGATACGCGGAGAGCGCGATGAGCGGACTTATCGCCGGTATCAATATGTACAGAAGACTTGTCGGCAAGGAGATAACAGATCCGCCCGAAGAGACCTTAATCGGCGGACTGATGAAGTACGTAATCACCGAAAACAAGGATTTTCAACCGATGCACGTCGGGTTTCCGCTGACGCCGGAACTCGAAGAAAAGATAAGAGACAAACAGAAGAGAAAAGAGGCTTACTCTTTGAGAGCGGAAAAAGCATTTTCCGACTTTGCGAAAAACTATATATAGGAGATTTTTACTATGGAAATGAAAGCGACAACGATATGCGCGGTAAAGCGTAACGGCGTGACAGCCATAGCCGGCGACGGACAGGTAACTATGGGACAGAGCATAGTTATGAAAGGCAACGCCAAAAAAGTCAAAAGAATTTATGACGACAAAGTAGTGGTCGGTTTTGCCGGGAGCGTAAGCGACGCCTTTACTTTGAGCGAAAAGTTTGAAGAAATGTTACAAAAATATTCGGGCAATCTTATGAGAAGCGCGGTAGAACTCGCCGAAAACTGGCGTAAAGGCACTATGCGCAATCTCGAAGCCATGCTCATAGTCGCCGATAAAAACGATTTGTACGTAATAAGCGGCGACGGCAACGTGATAGACCCGGAGGAAGGAGTCTGCGCGATAGGAAGCGGCGGAAACTACGCTTTGAGCGCGGCGAGAGCCTTACTCGAAAACACCGATATGTCGGCGGAAGAAATAGTCCGTAAGGCTATGAAAATAGCTGCCGATATCTGTATTTTCACCAACCACAATATAGTTGTGGAAACCGTGTAAAGGAGGTATTTTTTATGGAACTTACTCCGAGACAAATAGTCACCGAACTCGACAGATACATCATAGGTCAGGACGAAGCGAAAAAAGCGGTCGCGATATCTTTGCGTAACCGTTACAGAAGAAGAATGTTGCCGCAGGAAATGCGCGACGAAATCACCCCGAAAAATATCATAATGAAAGGACCCACGGGGGTAGGGAAGACCGAGATAGCGAGAAGACTTGCAAAACTCGTCAAA
>CACXFJ010000117.1 GCA_902766965.1 uncultured Eubacteriales bacterium
GAAACGGAGTCCGCCTTTGTAAGGACCTATCGCGCTGTTGAACTGTACGCGGTAGCCGTTGTTTACCTGCACTTTGCCGTTATCGTCGACCCAGGACACGCGGAAAAGAATTTGGCGTTCGGGTTCGACAAAGCGTTCGAGAAGAGCCGCTTTTTCGTATTCGGGGTGTTTGTCGAATACCAACGACAGGGAATCGAGTATTTCCGTCGCCGCTTGTATAAATTCTTTTTGTTCGGGATATTTCTTTTTCAGAGTGTCGAGCACACTTTCTGCATGTTTATTCATAGAGCCTCCAGAATTATCAAAATTTATTATATATTAGCTTAATTGAAATATTCGTGTCAAATATTATTGAAAAAATAGGGCGTATTTTTACAGATTTTTTACAGCTTTCGTTCCTATCCTTATATATAAAGAAAAGGATTCTTTCACGCGGCTTTGCCAAACCTGTCGGAAAAAGGGAAATAATCGGGTCGGAAACGATAAATGCAAAACGAGAAACTTTGCCGTAAATATCCGTAATCGCGGCAAATAGAACGTTATGAACGGGAGAAACGAACCTTTTCTGAAAAAATGTCGAGCTATTTGTTGTAATTATTTTTAGGATATGCTATTATATGTTATACTCTAAAATAATGAACAATTATGCTCATATTAAATAGGTGGTAACATGAAGAAAAAGCTATTGATTATTATGACGGTACTTTTGGCTGCCTTCCTCGTGTTCGGCATGATCGCTTGTAGCGATTACGTCAAACCCGACGACGACAAAGACGACGCCGATACGATTACACGTACTCAGATAGTCACCAACGGTACTTTCTACAACGCGACTTCGTCTAACAAAGACGACTATCTCAAAGGCACCGTAAGCGGTTGGACCGCGACGAGAGGCAGCCTTACCACGTCGGCTAACGGCGTAGCGATGGGCGTAGTCGATTTAAGCAACGAAGAATCCTACAATCTTAATAAGGATAAATTTTTCGCCGACGGCAACGTAAGTAATCCCGGCATAGACCCGAATACTCCGTTCGATACCGACGACGACGGCAATCTTACCGATAAAAAACAGGATAGCAATGCCCTCGTAGTCGCCTCCAAGACGACCGCAGGCAGTTTGTATTACAAGAATTCCACTTCCTTTACTTTGGAAGCGGGCAAATATTATCTTTTGCAATATTCCGTATACACGAAAATAGATATGACCGACGTCGAGGAAGCCGACAAGGCTAAAAAAGGCGCATGGGTGCATATAACCGGCGGCGTGGAATACGTAGACAGCTGCATAAACACCAACGAAAAGTGGGAAACGCGCTATCTCTATATAGAAGCCAACAAAGATAAGTCCATATCCTTAGACGTAAGACTTTGGCTCGGTAACGGTCCCGAAGCCATTAACAAGAAAGCCAACGCATACACGACTAAAGGTGTAGCTTTCTTCGATAATATCATCTGTAAGGAAGTCACCAAAGCGAGCGACGCCACCTACAACGACGGAGCGGAAGTTTCTTTAAGCACAGAAGAAGGTAACGACGCTCACGGGAATTTCAAAACTTTGCAAGCCAACGCTATCGCGGCGAAAAGCCCGATAGGGTACGAATCCGCGTACTATCTCACCGATACCAAACTCGAACAGTTCACGGAAACCACTCCTACTACCACCAACGCAATAAATTACTATTACAGCTTCCGCGAAGGCGTTTATACTTCGCTGAACACCAAAAACTTCAACGTAGTCAAAGGCAAGAGCGGACTTTCCACTTCCGAACAGCCCGCTATGAGCAACGCATATAACGGTATGGTAGATTTCTCCAGACTGTATGCGGCAGGCTCTACCGAAGAAAGCAAGGACACCTATTCGCAGTTGCTTTCGTCCAGTTACAAATTCGTCGCTCCTACTTATAAGGAATGGAACGAGTTTATTATGAACGGAAATAACCGTAATATAAACTCGCTTGACGAGACCAAAGCCTTGATGATATTCAACAGCGATTTGTCGGGATTAGGATTTACCACCAAGAATTCCGTAAAAATCGAAAAAAACAAGTATTACAGAATAAGCGTTTGGGCATACGTATGGAGTCCCAAGACGGCTGGCGGAGAATGGGCATGGCCTACCGCCGACAAACCCGAAGCTCCCAAGGAATATACCGACGGTCAGAGAATAATAGTCGGCTACTACGACGGAACGACCGTTTTCCCCGGGACGACCGCTTTCGCCGATTATATTAAAGAATTGAACGAGGAAGAAAAAGGCAAAATTCAGACCGCTCCCGCGAGTGTAACCGCAGTGGACGATATCAATAATTTCGCAAACGGCGATACCCTTAAAGCCGATATGATAAGCGCGGGATACGACGAAAAAGTTTACGCTTCCTTCAAGTTCTATCATATTTATAACAATTTCGACGCTTACGTTGCCGCAGGCAAACTTCAAGAAGGCGACAGAAACTATATCGAATACAGGTATCTTGCCGAAAGAAACACTTTCGTAACCGGCGAATGGAAAGAAGTGAAGGAACTTATCGTAAAACACAACGAATATAACGACAAGCTCACTTCCTATATGGCTAAATACGAAGTATGGAAAAACAACAACGAAAAGCCCTATGCGAAAGTTAAACTTACCGGAGCCGGCGAAGATATCGTAGAAAAGACTACTCTTTGCAACGAAGGATGGGAAAAACTTACTTTCTACGTAAAAGGTAATCAGCTCAGCCCGCGTAATCTTACTATGGAATTCTGGTTCGGCGAAGGCAGCGCTACCGAGTACGAAAACCTTATGTTCGGCGGCGTGTTCTTCGACGATATTTCTATCGACGAAGTGACCGAAAGCGATAAACCTGACGACAAGTCGTGGCAGGTTCTTTCTCCCTTGTCCAGCGTGGGCGACCTCGATTTCGGCGGACTTATTAACGACGAAAACACCGAGTCTTATTGGGAATACGAACTCGCTAATAAAGACACTCAGGCTTCCGACGACAGCGGTAAAATAGAAATTACTTCTTCCGAAGAAAGCGATATAGGTTCTATCGACGTAAACGGCACCACCGTAAGTTTGAGAGAACTTATCTATAAACATAACGCCGCTACCGCGTCCGTTTTGACCAGCAAAACCACGAGCGACATCAAGATTTTGCCCAATAAGGCGTACAGATTCGCTATCCGCGTCAAGACCGAAGGTATCGAAGACGGTAAAGGCGTGACCGTTAATCTTATGGGCGGTTCCGGCGACGACGAAAAGAAAGCGAGCGTGGCAAGCGTGAGCGGATTTAATTCGAAAGAGTGGAAAGAAATCGCTTTCTATATTATGGGCGATGCGATAAAAACCAACTACGTGGGATTACAAATCACGATGGGTAGCGGAAGCCGTTTCGACACGAGCAGTTACGTCAAAGGCAACGTTCATCTCGCCGTAGCGAATTGCACCGAAATAAAATACAGCGAATATAACGCTTCCACGAAGAGCGGCGACGAAGTTAAGTCCTACTCTTTCGCGAACACCGCTACCGCAAGCGAAAGCGTCACGAACGGAAGTTTCTCTTCCATAGACTACGCTTCCACCGACGATAAAGAATTCAACGCGGAAGGAAAACTGGTCGGCGTGGCTACCACTTCGAGTTGGACGAAAGGCACCGCGAAAGAAAACACGTTCAACCAGGTCGAACTCAACACCGTAAAGAACAGCGAAAATAATTACACGATAAAATGGAATTCCGTAGTGGGCGTAGACGGCGAAGGTAACACCACCAAGCCTACCCATTACGAAGTTTACGCTCGTTTCCTCGAAGGAGACGGAGCGAAAGCTAAGAGCGTAGAAAGACTTTACAAGCGTATAGACGTCGTGGACGGTCAAACAGAATATTCTTTCGACGTCGATATGACTAACGTAAGAAACACCTCTTTCAGAGTAAGAGGCGTAAGCGATAAGGCTGTAGGAACGTACAGTGCGTATAAGACTGTCGGGACGAAAACTTCTAACACGACGGGTAACGTTTTGGTTACCGACGGCGGAGAAGTAGCCGGCAAGAAAGAAATCAAAGCGGGTACTATCGCTAACGACGGCTCTTTGTTCTCGACTTCCGACTACAAGAGCCCGTACGACACCGTAATGATGATAAAGAGTAATTACGGCGTGGCTTTGAGTATGTCGTCCGCCTCCAAGACGCTCAGCGCCGATAAATACTATCTCGTATCCGTATGGGTAAAGACCGAGGACGGAGCAAAGGCTGCCGTTACCGTCAGCAATATAAGTAAGGTTCTTACCGCGGACGTCGGCGCAAACTACGTCGGATATACGGCTATCGACACCAACGGCAGTTGGACGCAGTACAGCTTCTATATAAAGACCGGCGCTTCGTCCAGCAGCTTCAAGCTCGAATTGTCCTTAGGCAATCCGTACGCAACGAAGACCACGAAGACCAGCGACCTCGTCAAGAAAGCTACCGCTACGTATAACGACGCAGACCTTTCAAAAGGCACCGTTTATTTCGACGCGGTAAGAGTTCTCGAAGTGAAGGAAAAAGAGTACAACGAACAACTCGCCAAGGGCGAATATAACGAAGACGGCAGCGTCAAAATGCACGACTTCGCGTACCTTTACAATAACAATAAGTACGCCATAAAGAAGCTCGTTTATACCATTGACTCCTTCGACTCCTTCACCGAAAACACCGTTGAAGAGGGTAAAGACGGTTATAATTTAGGTAACACGCCCAATAACTACGAATGGAGCAAGGCTACCGACGCAACGGGAACTACCGAGAACGACAGACTCTACGGCGTATACAACAACACTTCGGATATAGAAAAGTTGAAAAAGCTCTACATGAACGAAAACACAGACACGCACACCAACGAAAACGTGTTTGAAAAGTTTATGCCCGAGAACTTCGATATAAAAGAATTCATCACTATGTCGGGATACAACAGTCTCGTCATGAGCAATAAGGCGCCCTTCGGTCAGGCTTACACCACGACAAGCTCTTCCACGATAGCGTCCAAGACCTATTATAAGTTGAGTTTCAACGCAAAAACAATGCTCGCAAAGGAAGTTAAGGGCGACGACAATACGAAGACCTATACCACCGACGGAGTAAACGCAGAATTCAGATTTATGCAGAACAGCTCCACCGATAAGTATCAGTCCATTCTTATAAACAGCTACGAAGAAAAGACTTATACTTTCTATATCTACAATCCGAGCAGCTCTTCCTCTTCCGCTAAGTGGGCGTTCTATCTCGGCGCAAACAAGGACGAAAAGGACACCACGGGAACGAAACAGCTTCTTATGGGTATGATGGCAATCGACCAGGTAGAACTTACTACGATTACCGAAGACGAATTCACCGCCGCAAAGGATGCGTATAACGCTCTCGACGACGACGCTAAATTAAAGGCAAGTTCCAGAGTTTATAGCTATGCCGAAGACGCAAAGACCGATAAGGACAAGGATAAGGACAAAGACAAAGATAAAGACAAGAATAAGTCCAGCATTTGGGATAGAGGCGACGCGTGGTTGCTTATCTCCTCGATAGTCATCGCAGTAGCTATTATAGTGGTAGTAATCGTAGTTCTCGTAAGACGTTGGAAGAAAAAACATCCTAAGGAAGTAGTCGGCGAAAACGTGGCTAATCCCGCAAAGGATATCAAAGTTGTAGAAACGCCGTCCGTAGAAAAAGTGGACGTCGAAGAAGACGAAGAATACTCCGACGTGGTAAAACCCGTTTACACTCAAAGAGTAGTGAAAAAAGGTAAGAGTAATTACAAAAAACCTAATTACAAGAAGAAAAAATAAATCTTCCTAAAATTAAAAAAGAGCGTCCGCGGACGCTCTTTTTTGCCGAATCGTTAGCTCGGCGGGAATTGCCCTAACGGGCGTGAATTGCCAAAATCAGAGATTTCGGCGTTAAGGATATAAATATTAAGGCGGAATAGGCGTGTTTTCTATTCCGTTTTTATTTGTAAATAGGGTTTTGTATATCCCGCCCACCCACCCTAACGGA